>NZ_JBVAYV010000001.1:0-248258 GCF_055412805.1 Pseudarthrobacter kochi | reverse complement strand
GTGGAACACCCAAGGGCAGCGAGGCCCGGCACCCCACCACGCACTCAGCCCGCAAAACCGCCAAAAGTCAGATCCAGATCATCAGCCCAGGCGGATCGGTGGATCAAGGCTAAGGCACCGGCCGGCGCTAGCGGGTAGCTTCGATGGCCTGCACGAGGTCGGCGACGACGTCGGCCGCGTCCTCCAGGCCCACCGACACGCGCAGCAGGCTGGCATGCGGCTTGGCCTCGGCGGCGACCGGCCGGTGCGTCAGCCCGGCAGGGTGCTGGATCAGGGTATCGATCCCGCCGAGCGAGACCGCATGCGTGATCATGGCCACCGCACCGGGGATCCGTTCGGCGTGCTCGGCACTGCCCAGCTCAAAGGCAAGCAGAGAGCCAGGACCGGCCATCTGGGTCCCGATCAGCCCCTGCGGATCGCACTCGGGCAGCCCCGGATAGAAGACCCGCCGGACGAGCCCGTGCCCGGCCAGGGCGAGGGCGACCTTCTGGGCGCTGGCCTGCTGGGCGCGCACCCGGACCGGGAGCGTCGCGAGGCCGCGGTGGAGCAGGTAGGCCGGCCAGGGTGTCAGGATGCCGCCGGTCACGGCCCGGATCTGGCGCAGCCGCGTGGTCCACTCGGGGGCTGCGGCCACCACGCCGCCCATGGCATCACCGTGTCCGCCGAGGAACTTGGTGGCGCTGTGCAGGACCATGGTGGCGCCGTGCCGGAAGGGCCGCTGGAGGATCGGGCTGGCGAAAGTGTTGTCGACAAGGAGCGGGACGCCGTCCGCCGCCGCGGCCACGCGGGCGATGTCGACGAGCTCCAGGCTCGGGTTGGCCGGCGTTTCGAGGATCACGAGTCCGGTGTCGGGCCGGAGCGCGGCATGGACACCCTCCGGCGTTGTGAAGGTGACGTCGTTGCCGAGCACTCCCGAGGCCAGCAGGTAGTCGCTTCCGCCGTACAGCGGCCGGACCGCGACCACGTGCTTCTTTCCTGTGGCGACGACGGCGAGCAGCACCGCGGTGAGCGCCGCCATGCCGGTGGCGAACGCCACGGCCTCCGGGGTGTCCTCAAGGACGGCGACACCCTCCTCGAACCGTGCAACGGTGGGATTCCAGAGCCGCTGGTAGACAGTGCTCTGGCCATCCACGTGGACGCCACCTGTGGCCATGTGTTCATAGGCCATGCCGCCGTCGTGCACGGAAGGAAGCGGCGCTGTGGTGGAAAGATCGATCGGTACCGCGTGCACGCCCAGTTCAGTGAGGCCGCTCCGGCCGGCGTGGACAGCCAGCGAGTCTTGAGAAAGCACCCTTGCTCCTTATGAATATTCACCGTTGAATTCCGCAAGTATCTGGCAATAATTCGGAGTTTTACAGGGGGCGCGAATGGAAGTGTCGGAATGCGCCGTTTATGATGAACAGACAACACACCAAGGAGGACCCGTGAGTAGCAGTGCGAAGAATCTTCGGCCGGGAGCGGGTGCCGGCGAGCCGCTGGACGCTATCGACGAGCGCCTGCTGGCGGCCCTCGTGGCCGACGCCCGGATCTCCAACAAGCAGCTGGCCGAGCTGGTCGGCATTGCGCCGTCCACGGCCCTGATGCGCACCAGGGCGCTCTCCGAGCGCGGGATCATCGAGGGCTTCGAGGCGAAGCTGAGCCTGTCCGCGATCGGACGGTCCGTGCAGGCCCTCATCGCCGTCCGGCTCCGTGCCCACGACCGCGAGCAGATCGACCGCTTCACGGCCCGGGTTCCGAGGTTGCCCGCCGTGCTCTCCACCTTCCACACTTCGGGTTCGGTGGACTACCTGCTGCACATCGCCGTCGCCACCACCGAGGACCTGCGGGACTGGGTGCTGGACAACCTCGCCACCGACCCGGTGGTGGGCCACACCGAAACCACCCTCGTGTTCGACCACATCCAGGGAAACCTCGGCCCGCTGCCTGATTAGGGGCTGCACCGGCCGGCACAGTAGGCCGCCGTGCGCTCAGGCGCGGCGCAACGCCCCGCGAAGGGTGATGGCAGCGAGGGTGACGGCCGCGATCGAGCACAGCACGACGAAGCCGGCCACCGCCGCCTGCAGGCCAACGACCCCGGCGGCGAGCCCCAGCCCGATCACGGGAAAGGCACTGCCGAGGTAGGTGATGACATAGACGGTGCTGATGATCTGGGCGTGGCGTGAGGCCTCGACCTTTCCGGCGACGTCGTTGAAGACGGTCCGGAAGGACACACCCTGTCCGATACCGGCGGTGATGCTTGCGAGGATCAGCAGCCAGGGGCTGCTCCAGGCAGCAGCCGCGGCGATCAGCAGCACCGACACGGCCAGCATGCCCAGCCCGACCGGCACGACGAAACGTCCCCGCACGGCGAGAAGCTGGCTGAGCGCGGAGGACCCGAGGGTCAGTCCCGCCAGCAGGCCGATCAGCGGCCGCGACTCGGCGTGGACGATCTGGGCGAAATAGCCTGGTGCCAGGGAGAGGCAGAAGCCGAAGACGGTGAAGCTGAGGAACCCCACCGAGGACGCCAGCCAGAAGGCGCCGCGCGCCTCGCTGGACACCGATGGCCGGCGGGGCGCCAGCACACGCAGCGGCTGCGGGCCCGCGACCGAGGTGATGGCCGGCCGGGCCTTGAGCAGGTACAAGGGAACCAGCAGCGCGGCCAGGACCAGGGAATGCAGGTAATACGGCGTGGACGTGGGTCCGGGCAGCAGCGAGAGCACTCCCCCGATCGCCGGGCCGGCCGCCACACCCCCGGCGGACGCCAGCAGCGTGAACCTTGACGCCCACTCGGGACGGCTGGGCAGCAGCTCGCGCAGGGCCGCCGAACTGGCGCCGGTGGCGAGCGCCACGGCAACGCCCTGCAGGGCCCGTCCCGCACACAGCGCGGACAGGCTGTCCGCCGTGGCAAACACGGAACCGCCGGCGAGGCCCACGAGTACCGCGAGCACGAGGGCCGCCCGTCGGCCGATGTGGTCGGACCAGTGGCCGGCCAGGATCAGGGTGGCCACCAGCGCCAGGACATAGGCGGAAAAGGCCACCGTGACATCAAGGGCGGTGATGCCGAGTTTGGCCTGCAGCAGCGGGTAAATCGGGGTGGCGAGATTCGCGCCGACCAGCAGAGTGAAAATCACGACGCCGGCCATCACCAGCCGGGCCGTGGTGGAGGCGTCCCAGCCCCAGCGTTCTGCTGTGGCGGGACGCATGCGAAGCTCGCTGAAGACCGTCATGTCCGTGCCCTTGCGTGGAAGCGGGCCGCGTGTTCCCTGTGATGGGGTAACCGCCAGCCCGTGATGATTTGGTGCTTAAAGAATGCGTCATTGCTGATCCTCGCAGCTTATTTCCATGCCAAAATTGATCAAAACAGTCAATTGAACGCCGCACGAATGAACGGGAGTGATGATTTGAACAGTCTTGACCCCACGGACCTGAAAATCCTGCTGGAACTGATCCGGGATCCCCGGGTCCAGATCGGGGAGCTCAGCGAAACGCTGGGCATTGCACGCAACACGGCCCAGTCCCGGGTCCGGCGCATGCAGCGTTCCGGCTTGCTGCACGACGGCGGCCGTGAGATCGACCTGGAAGCGGTGGGTTACGACGTCGTCGCCTTCGTCACGATCGAGGTCAACCACCGGGAACTCGACGGCGTGGTGGGCGCCCTGCGCCTGATCGCCCAGGTCCTGGAAGTCCACGAGATCTCCGGCCGCGGCGATGTGTGGTGCCGGGTGGTGGCCACCGACACCCACAACCTGCAGGCAGCCCTGCGCTCCATCCTCCGGATCAAGGGCGTGATCCGGACCGAGACCGTCCTCGCCCTGCACACCCACATCCAGTACCGCACCGAGCCGCTGATCAGCCGGTTGGCCCAAGGCAGCTCCCTGGCCGGCCCGGCGCAGCCGCGGGCGCCGAAGACAGGATAATGGGCCTGTGACTATCATCGATAACGCCGTCTACGTTGACGGCATCCGCAGCGCAGAGCCGCAGAGCCTCGAGCAGACCTTTGAGACCCTGAACCGGAACGGCGGGATGGCGTGGGTCGGCCTTTACCGGCCGACGGAAGCCGAAATGGCTGCGGTCGCCGCGGAGTTCGGGCTGCACAGGCTCGCCGTGGAAGACGCGATTTCCGCCCACCAGCGCCCCAAACTGGAACGCTATGACGACAACCTCTTCACCGTGCTGCGGCCCGCGCGGTACCTGGACGCATCAGAAACCGTGGAATTTGGCGAACTCCACGTGTTCACCGGCAGGAACTTCGTCGTCACCGTCCGGCACGCGGAGACCGGCGGGGTGGCGCAGGTGCGGCGGAAACTGGAGAAGCGCCCCGACCTGCTGTGCCACGGCCCGGAGGCTGTGCTTTACGCCCTCATGGACCAGGTGGTGGACGACTACGTCCCGGTCGTTGCGGGGCTTGAGAACGACATCGACGAGATCGAGGACCAGCTGTTCAGCGGCGACTCCACCGTCTCCCGGCGGATCTACGAGCTGGCCCGGGAGGTCATCCAGTTCCAGAGGGCCATCCATCCGCTCCCGGCCATGATGGAGCGGCTCCGGAGCGGCTTCGAAAAGTATGAGGTGACGTCCGAGCTCCAGCACAGCCTCCGCGACGTCGAAGACCACGTGGAGCGGCTGATCTCCCGTGCCGATTCCTTCCGGGACCTCCTGCAGAACGCCCTCACCCTCGACGGCACGCTGACGGCCAACCGGCAGAACGAGGCCAGCGCCGAGCAGAACGAGCAGGTCAAGAAGATCTCGTCCTGGGCGGCCATCTTCTTCGCCCCGTCCTTTGTCGCAGGCGTCTACGGCATGAACTTTGACCGGATGCCCGAACTGCAGTGGACGTTCGGCTACCCGATGGCAATCGGGCTGATGGCCGGCACCGCCGCCCTGATGTACGGCATCTTCAAGAGGAAGGGCTGGCTGTAGCCGGCGGACCCGCGTGTAGTCTGGCGTCATGAGCGCGCGGCGGGACCGGTTCCGGGACATCGTGGAGACCCTGACGAGGCACGGACTGGGCTTTGCGCTGGGTAACCTTGGGCTGGACAGGCTGCGGCCCGCGAACGGGACGCCGGGGCTGTCCCGTCGTCCGCCACGGGGGGTGAGCCTGCCCGTGCGCGTCCGGCTCGCCCTGGAGGACCTCGGCGCCGTCTACATCAAGTTCGGCCAGATCGTGTCGACTCGCACGGATGTGCTTCCGCCGGAGTACGCCACGGAGCTCGCGAAACTCCAGGACGCCTCCCCTCCCATCGCTGCCGCCGAGGTCCGCGCCGTCATCGCCGAGGAGCTCGGCACCGCGGCCGTACGGCTGCTCGATTCGCTGGATGACACTCCCCTCGCCACGGGTTCCATCGGCCAGGTCCACTGCGGCCGGATCGCGCTGGACGTGGAGGACGCCGTCTCCGGCGCGTCCGGCGCCACAGCCGACGGCGGCCGGCTCATCGACGTCGTGGTCAAGGTCCGCCGGCCCGGCGTCGTGTCCCAGATCAATGAGGATCTGGAGATCATGGCCGAGCTGGCCAAACGGGCCGAGCGTGCCTCCACAAGGGCTGCCGGCCTCCATCTGGAGGCCCTCGTGGACGAGTTCTCCCAGACCCTGCGGGCGGAACTGGACTACCTGCAGGAGGCCAGGAACGCGGAGCACTTCGCCGCAAACTTCGCGGGCGACGGCCGCGTCCACATCCCCCGGGTCTTCTGGGACACCACCACTTCGCGGGTCCTCACGCTGGAGCGTATCCGCGGCATCAAGGTCAACGACGCCGCCGCACTGCGGGAGGCGGGCATCGAGGCCGGGGAGCTGGCCCGGCAGGCCTGCAGCATCCTGCTGAAGATGGTCTTCGAGGACGGCTTCTTCCACGCCGACCCGCATCCCGGGAATTTCTTCGTGGAAGAAGACGGGCGTCTTGGCATCATTGACTTCGGCATGGTTGGCCACATCAGCGACGCCACGCGCGATCAGCTGGTCCGGATGCTCCTGGCCATCGTGGAACAGGATGCCGCCCGGCTGACCACGGCCCTGGTCCGCATGTGCGGGGCGCAGGCCAACGGCGGCTTTGGCGGACTGCAGTCAGAGGTGGGCCGGCTCGTGGACCGCTACGCCGGACGGCCGCTGGCGGAGATTCCGATCGTGGCGGTCCTGTCGGAACTGGCGGCGCTGCTGCGCCACTACCGGCTGCGTCTGCCCCGGGAAACAGCACTTCTGCTGAAGATGCTGGTGATGGCGGACGGCCTGGGCAAACAGCTGGATCCCGGATTCGAGCTGACCACCCAGCTGGGCCCCTTCACGCAGAAGATCATCCTCGGCTCGTTGTCCCCCGAGGCCCTCGCGGAGCGGCTCAAGAAGCTCGGCCGGGAAGCCCTGCGCTTCGGGACGGACGCGCCGGACATCCTGCGCCGGGTGGTGGAGGTCCTGGAGCGCGGCGGCATCGACATTCATTTCCGGGCCGATGAGCTGGACCAGCTCATGGACAAGGCGGAGAAGACCGGGAACCGGATCGTCGCCGGGCTCATCACCGCCGCCCTGATCAATGCCGTCGGGGAGCTGGTGTCCGTCCAGCCGGACCGCTGGAAGAACTGGTCCAAGACGCTCTTCACCGCCGGGATCGGCGGCGTCGGCGCTTTGGGGGCCTACCTGGCGCTAAGCTCCCGGCACCGGAAATAGCAGGGCCCGACAGAGTCGGAGCCGGCAGAGTCGGAGCTGGCAGAGTCGGAGCTGGCAGAGTCGGGACTTTCAGCGGCGCCGCCGTGCCTGCGCGACCAGCCTGCTGAAGGCCAGGATGAACACCGCCTCGATCAGTACCATAAGCCCGAGCAACAGCCACTGGCTCTGGCCGATGAAGACGACGGCGCCGACCACCACCAGGACGGTGCCCAGGGTCAGGGCATAAACGGCGAAGCCGATGGCCACCTTCGCGCTGCGGACTCCCGTGCGGAAGCCGAAGCCCACTGGTTCACCCCCGGGGTAGCCCTCCACCCGGTCCGGTCCGGCCGGTCTGAGCCTGTCGAACTCATCCCACGGGTCGCGGTCCTGATCCTGTTCGGTCATAGAGCCATTATCCCGCGGCGAGGGCCGCCCGGGCAGACTCCGGGCAGCGGCATCTGCCGGAGGGCTTCCGCTGCACCCCGCCGTCGCCGGCCCGGGCTGGTCAGCGCCTAAGCGACGCGGACGTCGATTTCACCGGGTTCGGCGCCGTCAGCGCCGAACACCAGGTGGCGGTTGGCGATTTTTTCGCTGAAGAACCGGTCGTGGCTGACCACCACGACGGCTCCGGGGAAGTGCACCAGCGCGCGTTCCATGACCTGGGTGCTGGACATGTCCAGGTGGTTGGTCGGCTCGTCCAGCAACAGCACCGAGGCGCCAGAGAGGAGACACTGCGCCATGGCGACGCGCGCCTTCTGGCCGCCGGAAAGGTTCCCGATCTTCTGCTTGAGGTCCGCCTCGGAAAACTGGAACATCGCCAGGAACCGGTTGACGGACTTCTTCGTGGCGCTGAACGCCAGGCTGTCAGGCAGCGCGTTGACCGCGTGGGACACCGTATCGGCGTCGTCGAGGTCCTCGAGCATCTGGTTGTAGGAGACAAAGCCGGGCCCCTTGGCCCAGGCCACCTCCCCGGAGTCGGCCTGCTCTTCGCCGGTCAGCACCTTCAGGAGCGTGGACTTGCCGCTGCCGTTGGCGCCCAGGACCACAATCCGGTTTCCCCGGCGGATCTCGAAGCTCAGATCGTCGAACAACAGCTTTTCCCCGTAGGACTTCCCCAGCCCCTCCACCCGGCAGAGGACGTCCTTGACGTGCAGGCCGCCGTAAATCTCCGTGACGATCTGGTCCACGGGCCGCGGCGTGCGGGACTTCTTGATCTTGGCCAGCTGGTTCCCCAGCCCGCGGCTGGCCGCCTTGGCCGCTTCGCGGCGGTCGGCGATGCCTTCGGCTTCAAAGGCCAGGAGCTCGGATTCGTGCACAAACTGCTGTTCAAGGGTCTTGAGCCGGAACTGTTTCTGCACCACGTATTCGCCGAAGTTGCCCGGGTATTCGTGCAGGTGGAAGTTCTCCACCTCGATGATCCGGGTGACGACCGCATCGAGGAACTTCCGGTCGTGCGAGACGATGATCGCGGCGCCCTTGAAGTCCCGGAACCAGCTTTCAAGCCATTCGACGCCGGCGACGTCCAGGAAGTTGGTGGGCTCGTCGAGCAGCAGCACGTCCGGGCCTTCGAGCAGGATCTTGGCCAGGGCCGCACGGTTGCGCCAGCCGCCGGACAGCTCGTCGATCGCGCAGCGGCGGTGGGCCTCGTCGAAGCCCAGGGTGGTGAGGACGGTGTCGATGCGCCGGGGGTAGTCCCAGCCGTCGAGCCGTTCCATGTCCTCGAAGAGCTCCGCCTGGCGGCTGATGAGACGGTCGAGTTCGGCGTCCGCGGGGCCGGCGGCGATGGAAGCGTCGATGGCGGCGAGTTCGGCCTCGACGGCCTTGATCTCCGCAAACAGGGCATCGAGCACTTCGAGAATAGTGGCGTCCCCGTTGAGTTCCGAGAACTGGGAGAAGTAGCCCACCTTGGTGCCCGGTTCCAGGGTGACCGTGCCGGTATCCGGTGCCACCTGGTCGAGGACCAGCTTGAGGATGGTCGTCTTGCCGGAGCCGTTCTTGCCGATCAGGCCCACACGGTCGCCAGCCTCGAGGCGGAAGAACGCCTCCCGGAGAATCTGGGTGTTGTCGAAGCGCACGCTGACGTCTTGCAGCCGGATCAGGCTCATGGGTGTTTCTCTTTCAGGGAAGGGTTCGGAACGGCAACCGCGCGCGTGGCGCGGTCTGCACTAACGGACTGCGAGCCGCCACAGCGAGGTGACTTCAGCCGAGCGGGCCTCGAACAAAGGATCGTTGCGGTCGGATGCCTTGGGGTGGGTCGGCCTGGTGTCGAACCGTTCCAGCACCGTCAGCCCGGCCGCCCCGATGGCGTCCAGGAGCTCGGCCCGGGACCGCAGCCCCAGGTGCTCAGCCAGGTCGGAGAGGACCAGCCACCCCTCGCCGCCGGGCTCCAGGTGATCGGAGAGTTCGTCCAGGAAACGGAACAGCATCCGGCTGCCGGGATCGTAGACGGCATTGTCCAGGGATGAATGCGGGGTGGCCGGAATCCACGGCGGGTTGCACACAATGAGCGGTGCACGTCCGGGCGGGAACATGTCGGCCAGGACAGCCTCCGCACGGTCCTGGACCCCCAGAGTGCGGAAATTTTCACCGGCGCAGGCAATCGCGCGCGGTTCGTTGTCTGTCGCCACGACGCGTTGGACGCCCCGGCGGGCGAGAACGGCAGCGAGCACGCCGGTGCCGGTTCCGACGTCGAACGCCAGCGTGTCGGATGGCAGCGGTGCGGCGGCCACCAGGTCAACGTACTCGCTGCGGGTCGGGAAGAACGTGCCGTAGTGCGGATGGATGCGGCCCTGCAGGGCCTCGACGTGGACGCCGTTCCGCCGCCACTCGTGGGCGCCGATGGCCCCGACGAGCTCATGGAGCGAGACAACCGACGGTTCGCTGATTTCACCGTACGCCTCTGCGGCGGCCGCCCGGATGTCCGGTGATCGCCGCAGGGGCACCACCGGGCCCGGATCAACCGGAATCAGCAGCAAGCCGAGGATGCGCGCCCGGTGCGAGCGGGACTGGCGGTGCCGGTAGAACTCGTCAGCCGGCGTTCCAGGGGCCTTCTTTGTGCCGGCGCCCACCCGCCGGTCCAGGGCGTTGAGGATCTGCCGTGCATTGTGGAAGTCACCTTGCCAGAGCATCGCGATGCCCTGTGACGCCATCCGGTTCGCCTCATCGGCTGTCAGGGAATCGGTGACCACTTCGATGCGCGCGGGCGCGGGTCTTCCGTTGGCCGAGCGCCATCGCGCCGTCTTGCTGTGGCCGGCCTCGGTCCACGCGACGACGGCCGTGTCAGCCACCGCGGCTGCCTGCGGGGGTTTGCTGGCCGGCGTCGGGGTTGCCTGGGGGCGGCCAGGCACGGCGGTAGTGATAAGAGTTCCAATCCCAGAGTCCGAGGGGCGGATCGGAGACTGACGTGTGCGGCGGGACTCCGTGACACCCTGGGATTCGGTCCAGGGTTTGGACGGTGGTCCGGTCACGAAACGCGCTTGAAATGGCGGATACTGCCATTCGACGTACCTTTTCAGGATACAGGCGGGGGCCGGCAGCCCTCCGCCACCGGGCCCGGGCCGCGGTTTTCGGGGCCCGGACACGTTGTCACTGCGGAATGCGGCTGCGCACAATCTCACTGACGGCCTTGCCGTCAAAGCGTCCGGCGACCTTGGCGGTGACCGGCTTCATCACCGCGCCCAGCTGGCGCATGGTCAGTTCGGTTCCGCCGGCGGTGAGGGAACCAATGACCTCGTCGACGATCGCCTCCACTTCGGCTGCGGTGAGTGCCTTCGGCAGGTACGCCTCGATGATTTCAGCTTCAGCGATTTCCGCTGCGGCCCGCCCGGACTCCCCCGCCTCGGTGTAGATGCGGGCGGTATCGCGGCGTTTCGCGGCTTCCTTCTGCAGCAGGGACGTTACTTGGGCGTCGTCCAGCACGATCGGGGTTTTGCCGGACTTCTCGCGGGTTTCGATTTCGCCCAGGACGTTGCGCACCGTAGTGAGCGCGACCTTGTTGCGGTCCTTCATGTGGCCGACGACGTCGGCGTGCAGGCGTTCTTTCAGGGTGGTCATGATTCTCCTCGTCTCACTGGACAGGATATCGGGCTGCGCGGCCGGGGTGATCCGCCGGAGCGCTTGATGACTACTTGAGCGTGAGGACCGGGTTGACCGGGGCCTTCAGCGAGTCGAGCTGCACGCCAGCGGACCGCTTCTGTCCGGGGAGGATGGTCGCGGCCCAGTCAGAGCCCGTGCAGGTGACCGAAGACTTCGGGACGATAGTGCATTTCACGCCCCAGGAATTGACCACTTTGGTGACATTGGGATCCGGCCAGGAGACCGACCAGGTGGACGCCTTGCGGAGACCCGTGGCTTCCATGCTGGCCACGTATCCGCCGGTCCACGCGCTGGTGGCCTTCCACGTCGCGCTGATTGCCGGGTCACCGGCCGGGGCCGGGGCCGTCGGCGACGGAGTAGGAGTCGGAGTGGCCGTGGGGGCAGGACTTGCCGTTGCCGTGGGTGCCAGGGTGGGTGCCGCCGTCGCTGTCGGCGTGGCTGTAGTGGTCGGCGACGGGTTCGGCGACGGAACCGGTACGTTGACGACCGGCACGCCGGTCAGGATGGGTGCCAGCGCAGCGAGCTTCTCGGCTTCAGGTGTCCGCCAGTCCGTCTTCACGAGTCCGCCGGTGACGCCGGAGTTGGGGTTGAACGCCCAGTACGCGTAGCTCATCTTGTTGGTGCCGAGGTAGGAGACGATCGACGTCATCCACTGCTTGTCCGATTCGGTTGCCAGGGCAGAGCCAAATTCGCCGAGCAGGATCGGCGCGATGCCCTGCTTCTGGATGTAGCCCCAGTTCTTGTCCCAGACGGACAGGAGGTTCGCCGGGTAGGCCGGGTCGCTGAACCACTTCTGGCCGTAGAGCGATGCCGGGTAGTCGTGCGGCGAATACACGACCCTGCCGGGGGTGCTGAGGACAACGGGCTTCGCACCGACGTCGGCGAGGCCGCCGCCCCACCAGGTGGAGGTCCCGTCGCCCTGGTTTTCGATGCCTTCGACGATAATCAGCAGGTTCGGGTTGGAGGCCAAGACGGCGTTGCCGCCGCGCGTGGCGGCTGCCTGCCAGTCGGTGGCTGCGGCGCCGCGCCCCCAGGTCGCCGCTCCCGCGGGCTCGTTGTGCAGGTCGGCGCCGATGACCGTCGGGTCGCCCTTGTACCGGTCAGCAAGCATCTTCCAGTCGGAGATCCACTTCGCCTCCGGGACAGCGGACGTGTACCAGAGCGGCGACTGGTCGGCGGAACTCGGGCGGTGGCGGTCCAGGATGATCTGCAGGCCGTTGGCCTTGGCACGGGCAATGACCGTGTCCATGACGTCCAGCGGGCGCTTGCCCTCGAGGTTGTAGGCCCGGTTCGCCCAGTAGTTCACGCTGCCCTTGATGGTCGTCGCGGCCAGGCACTCGTTGGAGAAAGGCAGGCGGACGGTGTTGAAGCCCATCGACTTGATGTTGGCCAGGGCCTCGTCGATCGTGAGTGTCCCCCACAGCCCGTGCGGGACGCAGTCCGGAGTCTCGAGTCCGAACCACGACGTGGCCTTGATCGTGTACTGGTTGTTGTTGGAATCCTTGATGGCCCCGCCGTCCGTGTGCAGCCAGCCGGTCGCGGCCGGCGAGGTGTCCGCCGCACGTTCAGCGGCGAACGTAGCCGGTCCAGCGCAGCCGGAAACGGCGAGCAACCCGGCCAGAGCCGCAGCGGCCACAGCGGCCAGCTTTGTACCGCGGCGTGCCCGGGCCTGGGCGGTGTCGGCGGGGTGGGTGGTCTTCACAAGTCCTCCGTATCGGGGGTGTTTCGCCCGCCTGCCAATGCGAAGGCGGGACGCTGGATCTCACCATGGCACAGGAATCGGAGGTCGGGCGGGAAGCCGCCGCACATTTCGTCGGATTTCGCCGGATGGCTAGGATCGGGCCAATACGGCGGAACACGCGCCACAACGGAGCCGCCCGCTCACTCAGAGGCCGCTGCGCCCCGCCCACAGCCCGTGCAGCAGCGGAACCACCGACGCGATCATCAGCACGCTGCCGAGCACCATGTCGTCCGCCCGGACCACAGACCCTGCGATGAGCAGGGCGCCGAATACCAGTGCCGATGCCGATCGCTGCGCCGTGCGGTCAAGCCGACCCACCTGCCGTTCGAGGCGCGGATTGGCGACCGACAGCGAACCGTCCTCGAGCCGGGTGAGAAGCCCATCCAGACGTTTCGGCAGACCCAGGGCCAGTCCGGCGGCATCGAGCGCCTGCTGGGCCACATCCTGCGCGATGTTGCCGCGCTCGTCGCGTAGCAACTGCCCCGCGTAGGGTTCGACCGAGTCCCACAGATTGAACCGGGCGTCCAGCGAGCTGCACACACCCGACGTCAGTGACATCGCCCGGATGAGGAGCAGGAAGTTCTCCGGCAACTGGAACGGCAGCGAGCGGACCACGTCACCGAACTCCACCGCAAAATCACGGAACTCCCGCGGGTCCACCTCGCGAAGCTCGGCGAAGCCCATCCCGCCAAACCGGGCGAAGAGGTGCGTCATCGCCCGTTCAAGCTCGACCGTGTCGGCCGAGGGCACCAACACCCCCACGTCGCTGATCGCGGTCATCAACCCCTTACCGTCACGCGAAGCGGCCGCGATGAGCAGCTTCCGCAGGCCGCTGCGCGTACTCGCCGGAACCTCGCCCATCATGCCGAAGTCGATGAACGTCAGCTTCCAGGGGCGCTCTGTGGATGAATCGGTAACCGGAGTGACGAAGATATTTCCCGGGTGCGGATCGGCGTGAAAAAAGCCGTTCGTGAACATCTGGTCGAACATGACCGACGCGAAAACCGGGGCAACCTGCGCCGGGTCGATGCCCGCCGCGAGAAGCGCCTCCGAGTCCGTGATCTTAATCGCCGTGACATCTTCGAGGGTGAGCACGCGGCGGGTGCTCCGCTCCCAGACGACATCGGGCACAGCCACCCGGTCGTCGTCGGCGAAGTCAGCAGCGAACCGCCCCGAATTCGCCGCCTCATGCAGGTAGTCGATCTCCTCAAGACTGGTCTGCGCAAACTCTTCTACCAGGGCGGGCATGTTGGCACGGTCGGACACCAGGCGCACGTGGCTGAGCCAGCCGCCCACTTTGCGCAGGGCCGCCAGGTCGACGTCGACAATGGCGTTGATGCCCGGCCGCTGTACCTTCAGCACCACTTTGTCCAACCCGGTGTCGGCGGCATCGTCCGGTCGAAGCCTCGCCCGGTGTGCCTGCCCGAGGGATGCTGCTGCGATGGGCGCCTCCTCGACCGAGGCGAACAACTCATCAAGCGGCGCACCCAGCTCAGCCTCGGCAAGGGTTCGGATCGCGGAGAACGAAACCGGGGGCACCTCGTCCTGCAGTCCCTCAAGTTCCTTGGTGATCTCGGGCGGAAGCACGTCGAGCCTGGAGGACAGGAACTGACCGACTTTGATCATCAGGCCGCCGAGTTCCACCGCGAGATCATGGAAGCGCTGCGCGAAGCGCTGCATCCTCTTCGCCCTGGTGCGCTCGGCAACCCTGGCCAGCCCGACGCGGGGGAGGAACAGCTCAAACCACCAGGTCACCGCGAGATGCCACGCGGCGAAGCGCAGGATGCGACGGTAACGGGCACGGGTGTCCCCGGCGCCGGGTACCGGATCTGCCCGGTCCCGACGGACCGACGTCACCGGCGTCAGTCCCGGGCGAGGATCGCGTAGAGCCGGCGGCGTGCGTCGTCGAGCACCGTCACGGCTTCCTGCACCTGCTCCCGCGTGCCGGTGCGCCCCACCTGGGACGCGGCCTGCGCGAGCTCGACACCGGCCTTGGGCAGCGCCCCGAACCCGGTGCCTGACGCCGGTCCCGGTGACTCCCAGGGCGCTGAGGTGTCGGCGCCCGCCACATCCTCCCGGCCTGCTTCCGTCAGCGAGTAGATCTTGCGGCCGTTGGATTCCTCGGCACTGATGAACCCTTCATCGGCCAGCAGCTGCAGCGTGGGGTAGACAGAGCCGGCGCTGGGCTTCCAGCTGCCACCGCTGCGCTCCTCGATTTCACGGATGATCTGGTAGCCGTGCATGGGCCGCTCCGCGAGCAGTGCCAGCACCGCCGACCGCACCTCGCCCCGGCCGGCGCGGGTGCCGGAGCGCTTCTCAAACTTTGAGCGCAGCTCCTCAACGGCCTGCCACATGCCGTCGACGTTGCTGCCGCGAAATCCGCCTGCCGGGTATGAATTACGCATCATGCACTCCTCTGTGAATCGCGAACGATAGTCAACGATACATCGCGAGATTCACAAGAACCAGCAGGCACCCTCGGGCCGATGAACCGGCCAACCGGTTGTCTATTCCACGCACTCAAGGGTTCAAAAACCCTTGCAAACTGTGGAGCTAAGGAGATTCGAACTCCTGACCTCTTCGATGCGAACGAAGCGCTCTACCAACTGAGCTATAGCCCCGAAGCAACGCCGGTCCCGAAGGAACGGCGTTGCCGGTGTCCCTAGGCTACAAACTATTGGCGTTCTTTGCCAGCCAGCCGCTGAATGTCTCACCGGCGTGGCGTTCCTCCGGCACCAGGTTGAGCCCCGCTCGCAGGTATTTGCCCATCGCCCCGGGCAGCGGTATGGTCACCAGGCGTCCACGGGAGCCGGTGGCCGCCTTCCATTGCCGGGCGAGGTCCCCCATGCCCTGAACTTCGGGGCCGCCGATGGTCTTCACGCTGTGCCGGAGGCCCGACGCCGGCGCCAGCGCCTCCTCGAGCAGCGCACCCGCGACGTCGGCGGGGGCGATCGGCTGGAACCGGGCGCCCTTGACCACCGGGATGATCCGCAGTTTCGGACCCGCAGCGAAGGTCGTCGCGAGGAGCGAATGGAACTGCGTCGCCCTGAGCGCGACGGTATCCAGTCCGGACCGCTCGTAGACCAGTTCTTTGGCTGCTTTCGAGGCGTAGTAACGGAAGCTGCTGCGGTCGCAATTGACGATGGAAAGCACGACTGCCTCGGCCACACCGGCCTCCTGGGCGGCGGCAAGCAGCCGGGCGCCGCCGTCGGCGAAGTTCTTCAGGGCCGTCCCGGAGCGCCCCTCCAGGCAGTCGATCACGACGTCGGCGCCGGCCAGCGCCGCCGCCAGCCCCTCGCCGGTGGTGACATCGGCAGGGAAGTACTCCGCGCCGTCGGTCCGGGCCGCTGCCCCGGGGGGAGGCGGAGTCCTGCAGAGCACTGCGACCCCGTGGCCGCCCTCGAGAGCCTGTCGGACCACTTCACGGCCCACCTGGCCGGTTCCCCCGGCAACGCAAATTCGTGTCATGCCCTGAGGCTACCGGTCCGCTTCCGGTTCGTGGCCGCCTTAGTCCCACTGGTTATTGATCCGCCGGGCACAGCAAAGCCCCGGGCGGCCAGTGCTGGCTGCCCGGGGCTTGAACGAAGTAGCTCAGGCCCGGCGTCGCTGCAGGACATCGTCCAGGTTGCTCAGGGCACTCTGCGCCTTGCCGAGGGGCTTCGGCTCGGCATCCGCGCCGGGGCTGACGGCCGGCGCCTGCGGGAGGCCCTGCTTGAGCGACGGCTTTCCCACGGCCTTCGGGGCTTCCGGAAGATCGAGCGGCTCAGGGGCGGCCCGCTCGGCCTTTGGCGCCTCCACATAGGTGGGCTTGGGGACCTCCACCGGTTCCCAACTGGATCCTTCAGCGGCCTGGGGATCAGCGGTACGGCGGACGGACGTGTCGCCCGAGGCCGCGGCTTCCGCCAGGGCCGCCCGGCGGAGTTCCTGGGCGGTCAAGGGCTTGGGCGCCGGTTTGCGATCTGAGGCGTCGGCCTGGGCGTCAAAGAGCGGACTCTCGGCCCATTCGCGGGGCTCCCCCGCCGGCTGCTGCAGCGGGGTCCGCGCCGGGGCAGACCGGGCCGGGCGTGCCGGGGCGGTCATGGCCGCGCGGAACGCGGCGTTCATTTTGCGGCGGCGGTCCCGGACGGCGAGCCAGCGGAGCATAAAGACCGCGGCGACGGCGCCGGACAGTGCAACGATCGGCAGCCAGGGTGAACCGAGGCCGAAGATCCGCAGGGCCGCGGACACAACGCCGGTGAGCAGCGAGAGCAGACCGGCCAGCGCCAGGGCCAAGCGTCCGTAGCGGATTCTGAAAGCCGGACCGGAGGGGCCGGTCTTGGGGCCGCCGTCGAGCCCGGGAGTTCCCGGAAAGGAGTCGGTGCGCTGGATACTGGTCATGGGTTTCTCCTGCTGGGACGCCATCTGCATGACGTTCCCGGCTTGCGGGGCTGCTGTTTCTAGATCGATGGTGTCCGCCACGAGCTCGCCCGCAGGCTGCAGCTGGTGGCGTCCGTTCCGGAGCATGTAGGGGGCAACCCACACAATCCAGAGCGCAACAGCAATGACAAGGATCACAGAGCTGCTAAGAGGGAAGTCCACACCAAAACCGTATGAGCAATGCGCGGTACGGAGCCGCATTGTCCCCGGTGTGTCGCGGGGGAACTCGCAATTGACTGGATTTAGGACGTTACGGCTGGTCAGGTGGGGGCTGGCCGATCAAGCAGGCCCGTTGTGTTGCCAGCGTTCCAGGAGCCCCCCGGGCACTTCCTCGGAGGTCAGCGCGAAGCTCCGGTGGTCCGCCCATTCGCCGTTAATGTGCAGAAACCGCGGCCGGTAGCCCTCGTCGCGGAAGCCCAGCTTCTCGACTACCCGCAAGCTGGGTGCGTTTTCGGGACGGATGTTGATTTCCATCCGGTGCATCCCGAGAACCTCGAAGCAATAGTCCGTCACCAACGCCACAGCGGTAGGGGCGATGCCCTGGCCGGCCCGGTCCTTGTCCACCCAGTAACCCAGCGTCGCCATCATGGCAGAGCCCCACACTATCGAGGACACCGTGAGTTGTCCGACGATCACCGGCTCCCGGAAGCCCGGGGTCCATGCGGTGATGAGAAACGGCAGGGCGGTTCCCTGGGCGGCCTGGGCCTTGAGGGACCGCACCATCTGGCGGTAGTCGGGAAGGCCGCCCCCGGGAACGGGGTTTGACGCTTCCCAGGGGGCCAGCCACTCGCTGTTGCGGGAGCGGACCTCGGTCCACTCCTTGCGGTCCCGGTAACGGATCGGGCGCAACACAAGGTCGCCGCTTTCAAGCGTCACCGGCCACTGGAAGCTGCCGCCCACCGGAGCTACTTGATCAGGCTGGGAGCCAGGCTCGCGGCGAAGCCCGGCAGCCATTCCCGCAGGCCGGGACCGAGGTCGTCACTGTCGCAGGCGAGCTGGACACAGGCCTTAAGGTAGCTGAGCTTATCGCCGGTATCGTAGCGGCGGCCGCGGAAGACCACGCCGTAGACGCCGTAGCCTTCGCCGTCACCGGAGGCGAGTTCCTGCAGCGCGTCGGTGAGCTGGATTTCGCCGCCGCGTCCCGGCTCGGTGTGTTCCAGCACTTCGAAGACCGCCGGGTGGAGGACGTAGCGGCCGATGATCGCGAGATTCGACGGGGCATCTTTGACGTCAGGCTTCTCGACCAGGTGGTTGATCCGGACATACTCTTCGCCCGCTATCGCGTCGATGTCGGCGCAACCGTAGGCGCTGATTTCGGAAGGCTCAACCTCGATCAGGGCAACCACCGATCCACCGGTCTTCGCCTGGACCTCGATCATGGTGCTGAGAAGTTCGTCGCGGGCGTCGATCAGGTCATCGCCCAGCAGGACGGCAAACGGCTCATAGCCCACGTGCTGCTTGGCACGGAGGACGGCGTGGCCGAGGCCCATCGGATCGCCCTGGCGCACGTAATGGATGTCGCCCAGGTTGCTGGCGGCCTGGATGGACGCAAGCTTGGCGGTGTCGCCCTTGGCCTCAAGCGTGGCTTCCAGGGTGGGGACGCGATCGAAGTGGTCCTCCAGGGCGCGCTTGTTGCGGCCGGTGATCATCAGGATGTCGGTCAGCCCGACATTGACGGCTTCTTCCACCACGTACTGAATGGCCGGCTTGTCGACGACGGGCAGCATTTCCTTGGGCATGGCCTTGGTGGCCGGCAGGAACCTGGTGCCGAGGCCGGCTGCGGGGATGACGGCCTTGCGGACGGGAGCGTTGGGTGTAGTCACTCGACTAATCTAACGGAGGGACCAAACATTGCGTAATCATTCGAGCCGGCGGGAGCCGCTGCCTCCCGGGGCCGGATCGCGCGGAGGAACGAGGCATCATGGCATCGAAGGAAGACATCCGGGCAAGCCACCGGACCCTGCGCGCGGCCCTGACGCCGGCCGGGCTGGAGGCCGCCGGGGCGGGCATCGCCCGGCACGGTCTAGCCTGGGCAACACGTCTGACCGGTGGCAGTTCCGGCACCTTCGCCGCCTACCTTGGCGTGGGTTCCGAACCGCCGACCCTTCCCCTGCTGACAGCGCTCCATGCGGCAGGGCATCAGCTTCTGCTTCCCGTCTGCGAGCCCGGACTGACGCTGAGCTGGGTGTACTGGACACCGGCTTCCAGGTCCGTGCGGAGCCGTTACGCGCCGATCCAGGAGCCCGCCGGGGAACGCCACGACACCACCGTTATGCGGCACGCCGGCGGCATCTTCCTGCCGGCCACCGCCGTCGACTTCGCCGGCAACCGGATCGGCCAGGGCGGCGGCTACTACGACACGTTCCTGGCGGCGTTGAGCGCCTTCCTCCCGTCCCCGACGCCGGCGTCCGACGACGCATTGATGCCGCCGCTGCCGACAGCCGCCGTCGTGTATGACGGCGAGGTGCTGCCCGCGGGCAGCATCCCGGCAGAGTCCTTCGACCGGAAAGTGGCGGCCGCCCTGACCCCGGCGGGCCTGGTGCAGCTGCAGGGTTAGGCTTCCGGGAGCGCACGGCGGGGGTGATAGAATTAGCACTCAGGCCCTGCGACTGCTAAGGGACGGACTTTGCCGATAGACTTGTCGGCCTGGATCCCGACCCCGGCGGCACGGGACCTGCTCGTTTGTCCCAGAGGAGGATTTCCAGTGCCCACGTATGCATACGCCTGCAAGGACTGCAGCCACGCCTTCGAGATCGTGCAGTCGTTCACCGACAGCTCCCTCACGTCCTGCCCGGAGTGCCAGGGAACCCTGCGCAAAAAGTTCAACAGCGTCGGCGTCGTCTTCAAGGGTTCCGGCTTCTACCGGACCGACTCCCGCGATGCCAAGGGCAGCACTGTTTCCCCCGCTCCGGCTCCGGCGCCAACGCCGGCGCCTGCCGCCGCTTCCGCAAGCTAGCAGCGGTCCGCAGGGTCTGCGGCTCCACAGCTGTTCGCTGCCTGTCCGGCAGTGTTGTCAGGCCGCTTTTTCCACATAGCCCACACTGAACCGGCCCGGCTGGCATTCCGATGCGTAGGGTCAGGTTATGGCCACGCATCCACGCCCTGTCCCGCCCGCAGGGATCCTTCCCGCCGAGTCCTTTGGACTCTTGCGGCGTGACGCGTGGCGCCCCTCGTGGGTTCTCCGGGGCAGCCGCTCCCCAGGGGGCCGGAGACCCGCCCGGCAACCTCCCCGCCGGCGGCTGGCCCGTTGGCTGAGCCGCAACCGGCGGCTGGCCGTGGCACTGCTGCTGTGCATCGCCGCAGGTCTCACCGTGCAACAACTGACTCCGGCCCCGGTCTACAGTGTCTCCGCCGTTGCGGCTGCCAGGGACCTCCCGGCCGGGGAGACACTCAGCGCGGACGACCTGGTAGTCCTGGGCGTTCCCAGTGCGCTGGTTCCGGTAAGCAGCTACGGCAGCGCCGAATCCCTGCTCGGCAAGCAGCTTGCTGTCGCCCTCCGCAAGGGCCAACTGCTCTCCGATTCCCAACTCCTGGGGCCCGGCCTGCTGGCGGGGAGCCCTCCGGGATCCGCCGCAGTGCCGCTCCGGATGGCGGATCCGGCCTCGATCCAGCTGCTCTCCCCCGGACAGCTCGTCAATGTGGTCATGACAACGGGCAACAGCTTTGACCAGCCCGCGGCTTCCCAGGTCCTGGCCGCCGCCGTTCCAGTGCTGTGGACCTCCGGCCACGGCAGCGGGGCCGGCCCATGGCTGGCTACCGGGGAAACCGAGGGCCTCCTGGTGGTGGCAGCCGATGCCGATCAGGCGCGTCGTCTCGCCGGTGCATCAACGCAGGGAAAGCTGTTCTTTGTCCTTGTCGCGGCCGTTCCCGGCTAGCCGCTCCGCCCGGCCCGAGCTTCGCCCGAAGCCGGCTCCGGAACTGTGTCGGCCGGGTGCGGTGCCAGGCCCGGAGGACCTAGCCCCAGTGCGGAGGCTTCTGTTCCTGGAGCCAGGAGTCGTGGTCGTAGCCGCCCGGTTCGTCGCCCCAGCGCCGCGGGTCGTCTTCCGCAGCCTTGTTCGGCAGCACGCCGGCCGGGACGTTGGCCGGCGGTGACTGCTGAGGTGCGTCCTCCCGGCTGCCGTTCCGCGCTACGTTGCCGTTGTCCTGGGTCTTGCCGTCCGCATTCATGCCGCCGGCCTCCTTACTGCCCTGATCTGTTCTCAACTGTTGCGCATTGTCCGGCCATTCGGAAGGGGCACGCCCCTGGGAGGCCTGCGCTTCGTTGACGGCAAGGTTCTCGACGTCGTCGTCGAAGAATCCCGGCGACGCCTGTTTCCGGTGCGACACGGCCGGCTTTTCCAGGCCCAGGTATCCGCCGATACGGTCGGCGCAGGCCGAAGGATCAGTGAAGACCTCTATGGTCCATAGTGGCATGTACCGCCAGCCAAGGCGCTCCAGGAGCTGAGGGCGGAGCCTGCTGCGTTCGCGGACGGTCAGCCGGCGGTACTGTTCGGTGCCGTCGGATTCAATTGCCACGGGCCGGGGAATCTCGGCGTCGTCCTGACCGAGCGTGCTCAAGGGGTCGGCCGCGGCCACCATGTTCAGGGCGCCGTCGTACTGGTGCCAGACCCGGGCACCCCTGGCGCGCAGCCGGTCGCCGAGGTCCGCCACGAGCGGGTCCGCTCCCAGGGCCTGTTCGCTGGCAGCGGCCCGCGACGCCGGGCTGCCAAGATCGGAGTTGCCCGCGATTTCACGGTCCAGCAGCTCGTAGAAGTCGACCGCGCCGTGACTGAGCCGGGTCACGTCGAGGTCCTCGGGACGGAAGCAGCTGAGCACGTGCAGCGAGCGGCGTGCCCGTGTCATGGCGAGCGCGAACCTGGCGCGGCCACCTTCGGCCGACAGCGGGCCGAGGCTGTGGAGCGCACGCCCGTGCGGGGTGCGTCCGTAGCCCGGGGAGAAGATCACGTGATCGCGGACCAGGCCCTGGGCGCGTTCCAGGTCCACCACGCGGAAGGATTCGTCCCCGGCGGTGAAGAAACTGGCCAGCAGCGGGTAGTTGGGCAGCTGCAGCCGGATGGACTCGCCGATCCGGGCTGCGTGCCGGAGGCTGCCGGTGACGACGGCCAGCGACGTGCGCGGCCGCAGCCGGGCGTGTTCGAAGACAAGCTCCACCGCCCGGTTAACCTCGGCGACGACGGACTCGACACCGTCGTGGTCCGCGCTGGGCAGACCCGTGCCGTCCGGAAGGTATTCCACTGTCAGGGCGCGGTCCAGCCCGGTGGCGGACTGGCCCTCCGGCAGCCGGCGCAGTCCGCCGTCGTAGAAGCCCTTGCTCAGTTGCCGGACGAGGTCTTCGTCAACGGCGCGGTAGATGGTGCGCAGGTTCCAGGCCGGCAACACGGCGGCCAATGCCTTGTAGGCACTCTCGACTCCCTGATGGGAGCTCTCGCCGGCGGCAAGCCGCTCCACACCCACGGTGAAGGTCCGCGGGCTGGCGATCCGGTCGTCGCCAAAGGCAATGACCTGTTTGGCGCGGGCGATGGCCGGCAGGACAGCCTGCAGCGACGTCGCCTCGGCATCGAGGATAACAACGGCGTCGAACCTCTGCTCCACCGGCAAAACCGCCGTCAGGAGATAGGGGCTGACCGACCATACCGGCACCAGCATGGGCAGCAGTTCCGGGGCCTGGCCCGTCAGCGCCGACAGGGTTACCCGGCCGTCCTTGAGCAGGCTGCGCAGCAGTTCCGCCTGGCGCGGGTGCTCCGCGATGGCCACCCGCCAGCGTTCGGCCAGTTGCCAGCGCAGCCGGGCCGCGCCACTGGCGATGTGGGCGTTGTCCGCGAGACGGTATTCCGCTTCGAGCTGGCGCAGGGCGTCGCCGTCGGACATGGCAAGGTAATCGTCCCCGCTGATCATGGCTTCCAGCGCCGACTGCCACCAGGCGAGCTCGAGCTCCGCAGCCACCGATCCGGCGGGAACCTCGCGCTCGGCAAGGTCGGCGAGCAGTTCGCCAAGGCCGTGCTCGCGCATATTCTCGACGAGGAGGGTCCGCTCGGGCAGGGTCTCGAGTGTTCCGGTGTCGGCAACCAGCCGGTCCAGTCGCTCCATGAGCTCCTCGTAGGGCGTGCCGTGCAACTCGCCGCCCGCCGCGGTGTGCCTGACGGCCTGGCCCAGCTCGGCCAGCTCCGCGTCCAGCTCGCGGTACAGGGCGATGATCTCCCCCAGGCCGGACGGGACCGCCGGATGCCGCTGCGTCGTGGCGTAGTCGGCCCATGCGGCCCGCTGCTCCTGGACGAGGACGAGGGAGCTGTGCAGGTCGGCGATGTGGACGCCCGGGCGGACATATTCCTTAGCCACCCGGCGGAGGCGTGACCGCTGCATGGACGGCATCTCGATGTTCCGCTCGCGCCGCCAGGAGGAGGCTGCGGTGGCGGAGATGAGGTCGTGGACCGGACGGTCGAAGATGTCCGGGGTGAATTTGTCGAGGCTTTCGCGGACCGCGACCAGCAGATCAACCTGGTCGCCCCACTCGGCAAACGAACGGCCCAGGCGGATCTCTGCGTGTTCGGCGACGCCGTTCATCAGGTCGCGCAGTTCCGGCAGCTTCCGGGCCACGGATCGGGCCACCTGCTGGGCTTCCTGGGTTTCCTTGCGGGTCAGGAGGCGGGCGCCGTGCCAGGGGCTTGTTGTCGAGGCCCGGCTGAAGCTTCCCAGTTCGGCCGCCCGGTGGAGGCGGCCGGCAAGCTCCTCGCGGTCCCGGATATTATCCAGCACGCTGCGCTTGAGCCGGACGGTGGTGGCGGGTGCCGGCTGGATGGAGGTCAGCTCGGCCAGCGACTGCATGGCCTCGTACGGCGAGCAGCCCCAGCGCTGGCGGACGTTGTGCAGTGAGGCGACATGGTCCCGAAGGGCGTGGCGGTGCTCGATCAGGGTGGTGTGGAGGTTGCTGAGCTGGGGCTCGAGGGATTTCTCGTTGCGCACGATGGCCCGGACCAGCTGACCCTTGAGCTGCAGCGGAGTGGCGTTCCCGGCGAGCTGGAACAGGGTGGAGTCCAGCCCCAGGGTGTCCAGCTGGGCGGAGATTTCGCCCAGGCTGGCACGCCGGTCCCCCACCACCAGGACAGTCTTGCCCTGATCGACCAGGGCACCGATGGTGTTGATGGCCGTCTGGGTCTGGCCGGTGCCCGGCGGGCTGCTGACCACCAGCGAGTCCCCGGCACGGACGGCGTCGACGACGTACTGCTGGTCGGTGTCGGCGTCGAGCAGCAGCAGCTCATCGGCGGGATCCCGCTCGTCGGTGCTCGGGAACCGACCGGCCTTGAGCTCGGGAACCTCCACCGCCCCGCCGGCGGCCGCGCGGCCCAGCGCCACGACGAGGGGGTGGTTGTCGTTGATCCACGGGTCGTCGAGGCTTCCGGACAGGTCGGCGAAGGTGGATACCAGCAGGTTGTGTTCGACCTCGGCGCCGTGGATGGGCTGGATGAGCGTGCCGAGGCGATCAAGGACGGGCTGCGGATCAAACCGGGCGGTGCTGTATGCCATTCGGGTTACGGCGTTGACGTCGAACACGATCCCGTGGATGGTCTTCAGGTGCCGGATCAGGGCAGGGTTGATCTTGGCCTGTTCCGTCAGCTGCAGTTCGTAGTCGTCCTCCCCCGGGCGGACCGTGAGGGAGATGGCGGTCAGCATGACCGGGGCCGAGACGCGCTGGGGTATGCCTCCGACGGCGGACGTCCAGACGACCGTGCCCGCAGAGAAGTATCCCGCGTCGATGCCGCGGTCGTTTGCGAGTTCGAAGATCTTGGACCGCAGATTGCGGGAAGCCCGCGCGGCGACGACGTACTGCTGGTGGTCACGGATCAGGGTGGAGAGGCGGGTGCGCCGCCCGGCCATCAGCTGCGCCAGTCCGGAGGGATGGGCATGGGTCAGGTCGATGGAGCCCTCGGGCGTCTTGGTGAAGCGCAGCATGGTGTCTGCTCCGGTGACGGGCTTGAGCCCCGACAGCCATTTCCTGAGCTCCTCCGAGCCCTCGGGGTGGCCTTGACCAACTGACACTTCTGCCTTCTTTTCTGTGCTCGCGTTTACTCTGCTCACGGTTTCCGTGCTCGCGCGGGACGTCCTGGACCATACCGGCATGCTTTCGAGGGTAGCCCGAATCCTGCGCCGGTGAGACGACGCAACACTGGAGGGACACAAATTCGACGCGAATTCGCCGGAGAGCCTTGCCCCGCCAGACGCGGCCGCACCGTCCCCGCCGGGCAGACCCGGACAGACGTGAAATGGCCGGCCTCCTTCCGGAGACCGGCCATTCCGTTAGCCCGCTACCGGGCTATTCCCACTCGATGGTTCCCGGCGGTTTGCTGGTCACGTCGAGCACGACGCGGTTCACGCCGTCCACCTCATTGGTGATGCGGTTGGAGATCCTGGCCAGCAGATCGTAGGGCAGCCGCGACCAGTCCGCCGTCATGGCGTCCTCGGAGGACACGGGGCGCAACACGATCGGGTGGCCGTAGGTGCGGCCATCGCCCTGGACGCCGACGCTGCGGACGTCGGCCAGCAGTACGACCGGCATCTGCCAGACCTCGTTGTCGAGGCCGGCGGCGGTCAGTTCGGCGCGCGCGATGGCGTCTGCCTTGCGGAGCAGGTCCAGCCGCTCCCTGGTGACCTCGCCGACGATCCGGATGCCGAGGCCCGGTCCCGGGAACGGCTGGCGTCCGACGATTTCCTGCGGCAGGCCAAGCTGGGCACCGACGGCGCGGACCTCATCCTTGAACAGGGCGCGCAGCGGTTCCACGAGTTCGAACTGCAGGTCTTCCGGCAGGCCGCCCACGTTGTGGTGGCTCTTGATGTTCGCGGCACCTTCGCCGCCGCCGGATTCGACGACGTCGGGGTACAGGGTGCCCTGCACGAGGAACTTGATCTTCTCGCCGTGCGCGGCCGCCTCGGCGATGATTGCCTGCTCGGCTTCCTCGAAGGCGCGGATGAACTCGCGGCCGATGATCTTGCGTTTGGTCTCCGGGTCGCTGACGCCGGCGAGGGCCGACTGGAAGCGCTCCTGCTCGTTGGCGACGTAAAGCTTGACGCCGGTCGCGGCCACGAAGTCGCGTTCGACCTGTTCGGCTTCGCCTTCGCGCAGCAGTCCGTGGTCAACGAACACGCAGGTCAGCTGGTCGCCGACGGCGCGCTGGACCAGGGCGGCGGCCACGGCGGAGTCAACGCCGCCGGACAGGCCACAGATGACCCGGGCGTCGCCAACCTGTTCGCGGATCCGGTCGACCTGCTCTTCGAGGATGTTGCCTGCGGTCCAGTTCGGTTCCAGCTTGGCGCCCTTGAACAGGAAGTTCTCCAGGACCTGCTGGCCGTACGCCGAGTGCTTCACCTCGGGGTGCCACTGCACACCGTAGAGGCACTTTTCCTCGTTGGCGAAGGCTGCGACCTCGGCGCCTGCCGTCGTCGCCAGGACCTCGAAGCCTTCGGGGGCCTCGTGGACGGAGTCGCCGTGGCTCATCCAGGTGCTCTGGTGCTGCGGCATGCCGGCCAGGATGGAGCGGCCTTCGCCGATGGTGGTGGTTTCGGTGGCTCCGTATTCGCGGAGTCCGGTCTGGGCCACCTTGCCGCCGAGGGCGTTGGCCATGGCCTGGAAGCCGTAGCAGATGCCGAAGACCGGGATACCGGCTTCGAACAGGTCGGCGCCGACGCTGGGGGCGCCGTCGGCGTAGACGCTCGCGGGGCCGCCCGAGAGGATGATGGCGGCGGGGTTCTTGGCCAGGAGCTGCTCGGTGCTGTAGGTATGCGGAACCACTTCCGAATACACGTTCGCTTCCCGGACGCGGCGGGCGATCAGCTGCGCGTACTGGGCACCGTAGTCAACAACCAGCACGGGCTTGTGGGACGTCTGGGATGCAGTGGGAGTAGTCACCGTACCAGCCTACTTTGCGGCGCCGTCCGCCCGCACATTGAGAAGCCGGTCCGGGCCCGGGAAGGGCGGCCGGGTAAGGGAACTCACACCGGGCCCGGTGCCCCGCACTCAGTAGCGCTGCGTGGCCTGCGGGTTCGCGGCCAGTTCGGCCTCCACCTCGGCGTGGAACTTCTTCTCCACGAAGAAGGAGAGGAACGGCACAACCCCGCCGAGGGCCAGGATGATCATTTTCGCGAACGGCCAGCGCATCAGCGACCACAGGCGGAAGTTGGACATAAGGTACACGACGTACATCCAGCCGTGCACGATCAGGACCGCGACGGACAGATTCACGCCGCCGATGACGCCAGGCGGCTCGGCGTCGGCGAATCCGAAGCCGAACGGCTGGCCGGTGACGGCATTGGTGCCGCCCGCGAAGAGGTACTGGCCGAAGACATACCGGGCAATCAGTTCCGCGCAGAGCAGGAGCAGCATGCCGCCGGTCATGTACGCGAGGACCTTGTAGAACTTCAACGCCGAGCGGATCTGCGCCTCGGTTCCGCCGAATCGGCGCTTCTTGCCGCGCCCGCTTCCCGGGACGCTGGACTGCTGCGGCTGGACGGCCGGCTGGGGCTCGATCATGATTGCACTTTCGGTTCGGCGGGGTGGGGTTCGGCGGCTTGAGGTTCGGTGGGGTCCGGGTCCGGCGGATGCAGCGCGGCGGCTTCCTGTTCCTCGTCGAGGGCATCCTCGAGCCCCCGGCGGTAGTCGTCCTTGACCAGGCGCCACCAGATGAACAGCGCGAAGCCGGCGAACACGACCCACTCGGCAGCGTAGAAGAGGTTGAGCCAGTTGACTTTCCCGGCAGGAGGCTGCGGCCCGATGTTCAGCGGCACGACGGCCCCACCGGCCGCGGAGGCACTGACATCGCTGCCGCCGGAGGTCTCGGAGCTCGCGGCGACAAAGCCGGGGTAGCTGCTGACTTCCCAGATGTTGATGAGTTCCGCGACGGAAACGGCGCTGGCCCGCCCGGGGCCGGCGTCGGTCCCCGGCAGCGGGGCTTCGGACGGCAGCAGCCGTCCGGTCAATTCAATGGTGCCCGACGGCGGCGCCGAAGCGTCCGCGGGGTCGGCAACCCAGCCCCGGGCAACCGGGATCCAGGTCTGCGGCGTCGCGCCGGCTCCGGTCAGGACGGGGGCGTCCTTCACGGCCAGGGCGGAAACGATCCAGTAGCCCGGGGCGCCGTCGTGCAGGCGCCCCGGGACCAGGACCTGCCTCTGCGGGTCATAACTGCCGGTGGCGGTGACCACCTGGTCAGCAACCGAACCGGGGAAGAAGTCGCCGGGCTGCAGCACCGTGGTGAGGGCTTTGGGCTCCTCGGTGGTGGCGGAGACCGTCACCTCAGGCTGGGTTGAGCGGCCGAACTGCCACTGGCTGAGCAGCACAAACACCCCTGATACGACGATCGCGAACACCAGTCCTGCGATCCAGCGGGGTTTGAGGGCAGTTTTCAACACCCCTTAACCGTACTTCGTCGGCGTGTAGAACAACGAAACGGGTCTGCCGGGCTGAGTGGTTTCAGTGGTCGAAAAAGACCAGGCTGGAGTTGATGAGTTCCGCGATCACTTCGGGGTCGTAGGCACGCCGGAGCGATTCGCGGAAGGATTCCTTCGACAATGACCGGGCCAGGGTGGCCAGGACTTCAAGATGCTCGGAGAAGGAGCTGGCCGGGGTCGCGATCAGCAGCACCACCGTGGCCGGCCCATCGGCGGCCCCGAAGTCGAGCGCCTTGCCGTATTTCGTGATGCCGACGGCGATGGTGGTCCGGGAGACGAACTCACTGCGGGCATGGGGCAGGCCGATGCCGCCCGGCAGGCCCGTGGCCAGCTGGTGTTCCCGGGCGTTGACGTGCTCCAGGAAGCCGGAAAGATCGGAAATGCGTCCGGCGGCGTGCATGCGTTCCGCCAACTGGGCGGTTGCGTCGAGCTTGTCGGTGGCGTCCATTTCGAGGATCACCATCTCGGGAGTGGTGAGCTCGGCGTCATACCGGTCCAGTGGTTCCGCCAAGAGGTATCCCTTCGAAGTGGCGTCAGTGCGCCTGCAGTCCCGGGAGGGGCTGCAGGCGGACGCTGCCGGTCAGCGCAGCGGAACGATGTCCTCGACGCCCATGCGTGCTGCGTCAGCGGATTCGTCGTCCGGCTGCTCCTGGCTGAGCCGTTCGGCGTCGACCCGGGCCAGGTAGTGCTTGATCTCGCCCTCGCGCTGCGCATCGCTCCAGCCCAGGACATCTCCGATCAGTTTAGCGACTACCGGCGCGGCGGACACACCGCGGTCCCACGCCTCGATCGAAATCCGGGTCCGGCGGGTCAGCACGTCCTGCACGTGGCGGGCGCCCTCATGGGTGGCGGCGTAGACGGCCTCGGCGGCAAGGTAGTCGTCCGCGCCGGGCAGGGGCTCGCCCAGTTCCGGGTTCTCGGTGATGAGAGCCAGCACTTCGGGGGCCATGGAGCCGTAGCGGTTGAGCAGGTGCTCGATCCGCGCCACGTGGACGCCGGTCTCCTCGGCCATCCGGTTCCGTTTGTTCCAGGCGGCCTTGAAGCCGCTGGCGCCCAGCAGGGGAATGGATTCGGTGCAGCTGGGCGGCACGCGCTCGTCCATGCTGCGGGTTGCTTCGTCGACGGCGTCCTTGGCCATGACCCGGTAGGTGGTCCATTTGCCGCCGGCCACCACAACGAGCCCGGGCACCGGATGCGCCACGACGTGTTCGCGGGAAAGTTTGGCCGTGGAGTCGTTTTCGCCGGCCAGCAGCGGCCGGAGTCCGGCGTAGACGCCCTCGACGTCTTCACGGGTCAGCGGCCGTTTCAGGACCTTGTTTACGTGTTCAAGGATGTAGTCAATGTCCTTGCTCGATGCCGCCGGGTGCGCCTTGTCCAGATGCCAGTCGGTATCCGTGGTGCCGATAATCCAGTGCCGGCCCCAGGGGATGACAAATAGGACGGACTTTTCGGTCCGCAGGATCAGTCCCACGGTCGACTGGAAGCGGTCCCGCGGCACCACGAGGTGGATGCCCTTGGAGGCGCGCACCTTGAGTTGGCCGCGGTCGGTCACCATGGCCTGGGTCTCGTCGGTCCAGACGCCCGTGGCATTGATGACCTGCTTGGCTTTGATGTTGAACGTGGAGCCGTCCTCGTGGTTGACCACCTTGGCGCCGACCACGCGTTCGCCTTCCCGGAGGAAGGCGACCACGGACATCTGGTTCACCGCGTGGGCGCCATAGTAGGCAGCGGTGCGGACCAGGTTGGCGCAATACTTGGCGTCGTCGACCTGTCCGTCGTAGTACCGGATGGAACCGACGAACGCATCGTCCTTGAGGCTCGGCGCGGCCCGGAGGGTCCCCCGGCGGCTCAGGTGTTTGTGGAACGGGACGCCGCGGCGCTGGCCGGTGGAGATGGACATGGCGTCGTACAAGGCGATGCCGGCGCCCACGTACGGCCGTTCCAGGAAGGGCTTGGTCAGCGGGTACAGGAAAGGGACGGGCCGGGCGAGGTGCGGGGCGAGCGCGGACAGGATCAGCCCGCGTTCGTGCAACGCCTCTTTGACCAGGGCGAAGTCGAGCATCTCCAGGTAGCGGAGGCCGCCGTGGATCAGCTTTGAGGAGCGGGAAGACGTGCCTGCGGCCCAGTCGTTGGCCTCGACGATGCCGACGCTCAGGCCGCGCGTGACGGCGTCCAGGGCGGCGCCGGTGCCGACGATGCCTCCGCCGACGATCAGGATGTCGAGTTCTTTCCCAGGGTCCGTGGTGCCCCTCAGCACCGCGAGTGAAGCTTCGCGTTCCGCGGGCCCCAGGGCACCGCCGGTCTTGGGAGAACCGCCCGGCAAACTGTTCATGTCACGCCTCCATCCGGATCAAAGCTCGTAGTGCACCACACTACTTCCAACTTCCCCGGATGGGCAGGGGGCGCTCAGTCGCCGGAGTAGGGCGACACGACGACGTCGACGCGCTGGAATTCCTTCAGGTCCGAGTAGCCGGTGGTCGCCATCGAGCGGCGCAGCGCACCGATCAGGTTGGCCGTTCCGTTGGTGTGGTGGCCCGGTCCGAAGAGGACCTCCTCGAGCGGTCCGACGGTGCCGACATTGACCCTGTCGCCGCGGGGAAGCTCGAGATGGTGCGCTTCCTGGCCCCAATGCCAGCCCTTGCCCGGGGCTTCTTCGGCGCGGGCGAGTGCGCTGCCGAGCATCACGGCGTCGGCGCCCACGGCGATGGCCTTGACGATGTCGCCGGAGGATCCCATGCCGCCGTCGGCGATTACATGGACGTAGCGTCCGCCGGACTCATCCATGTAGTCACGGCGGGCAGCGGCGACGTCGGAGATGGCGGAGGCCATGGGCGAGTGGATGCCGAGGGCGCGGCGGGTGGTGCTCGTGGCGCCGCCGCCGAAGCCGACCAGCACGCCGGCGGCACCGGTGCGCATCAGGTGCAGGGCCGGGGTGTAGCCGGCTGCGCCGCCGACGATCACGGGGACGTCGAGTTCATAGATGAACTGCTTGAGGTTCAGGGGCTCGTGGTCCTTCGAGACATGCTCGGCCGAGACCGTGGTGCCGCGGATCACGAAGATGTCGACGCCGGCGGCCACAACGGTCTTGTAGTGTTCCTGGGTCCGCTGCGGGGTGAGGGAGCCGGCAACGGTGACGCCCGCGGCGCGGATTTCCGCGAGCCGTGAGGTGATCAGCTCCGGCTGGATCGGGGCCTGGTAGAGCTCCTGCATCCGCCGGGTGACGGCGGGGCTGTTGGTCTCGTCCTGGAGCGCGCCGATCTGGTCCAGGACGGCCTGCGGGTCCTCATAGCGGGTCCAAAGGCCTTCGAGGTCGAGAACGCCGAGTCCGCCGAGGCGGCCCAGGGCGATGACGGTCTCCGGCGACATGGCCGAATCCATCGGCGCCGCGATGACGGGCATGTCGAATTTATACGCGTCGATCTGCCAGGAAACAGATACGTCCTTGGGGTCACGCGTCCGTCGGTTGGGGACGATCGCAATGTCATCCAGGGAGTAGGCACGACGCCCACGCTTGCCACGGCCAATCTCAATCTCGTAAGTCACTGCTCTAGGTTATCCCAGCCGCGGCACCGGCCACGGACCCGGCAGGGCCGTAGAGCCGGAATGTGCCCGGGACTGCAGCGGGGAGAGCGTCCATGGGCAGCGATGCCCATGGCAGCCGCCCACAGAATCCCATAACCTGAGGAAACCGGGCCTCGCCGAGCGCCCTTGCCCTGCTCCCAGGAGAACCACCCATGGCCCCTGGCCTCTATGGCGCCGCATGGAAGGGCGCCGACGCGGGGCGCTTCCGGGCCCTGGAACAAAGCCTTCGCAACGGGCCGGGGCTGGAGTCCGACATGAGCGTTCCAACTCCCTTCCCCGCACCCTCGCTGCAGCCTGGAGCAGCGCCATCGGATCCGGGCCCCTCCTGCTCCTGACCGGTGGCTTCGTCTCGGCCATGTCGGGCAACCCCGCCTGGGTCTTGATTCTCGGCTCGCTGGGCGTTGCGTTGACGGTGCTGGGCCTGGTCTCCTGGAAGCGGGTACGTGGCACACTGCCGAACACCAGGAGGCTCCTCATCGCCCGTGGCCCGGGGTCGGCGCGCGGCGGCGTCATGATGGTGTCCGTGCTGGCCATCATTCCGGGCGGTATTCTGGCCACGGCTTTCCCCGGGATCGCTTCCCGGGGAACTGCGACGCTGGTCGCGGTGTGCGGCGCGTATGTACTCCTTGTGGCTCTGCTGGCGGCCTTTATCCTCATCCCGTCCGTAGTCCTGGGACGGGCCCGGCAGTCCTTCCGGCGAAGGATCCAGACGGACCCGGGGCTCCGCACAGCGGTGGTAAGCGATCTGGCCATGTGGCGCGACCCCCACGGCAACGCGGGTTACGGCCCCCTGTAGAGGACGGCAGGCAAGGCCCGGATGCTGACGCGCAGCACCTGCGCCACGGCCAGTACGCTGGCGGCATGGGTAAACGCTGGGTCTTCGACGGTCATATTGCAGGCATCGGAACGGAATCCGGTTTGCGCGCTGTGGTGGGCCTCTGGCAGCAGTCCCCCTTCGGATCCTTCGCTGACGCCATGGTGGAACTGCCCTCCGGCCACAGGATCCTGCTCGCCCCGACCACCGAAATCGGCGAATTCATTGCTGAGGTCTATAACTTTGACGAGACCCGGGTGCTGGACGTCACGGCGTCTTACGGTGCCCGCGAGCTCAGGGTGGACGCCGGCCCGCTCCGGATCCGGGCCGCCGTCGGCGCCAGGACCCGCCTGGGCAGCATGGTACGGCTGGTCCCCCGGCCGTTGGCGGTGCATCCGCAGTGGCTGCGGGCCATCAGCCCGCTCGCGGCCCGGCTCAGCCCCGGAGCCCGCACCGCGGGCGCCGCGAAGGGCGGGCGGCAGGAGTACTACGGTGTGACTGACCTGCACAACATCAGCTGGGCAAGCGTGGGCTGGAACGGCGGGGACGCCGGCGGACTGTCCGCGATCCGGCCCGCCGTCACCTTTGGCTTCAGCAGCGTTCCCCCACAGCCCAGCCTGGCGCGGGTCCGGACCACCGTGGTTCAAGCGGCAGCCGATGGGGACGAGTCCCCATCGCGAAACTGACGGGGATGATCTAGGTTGGATCGAGTCCTTCGGGATCCTGCACGGAGAATCAACTTGGGGAAAAGGTGGAGCCACATTTCCATGGAACCGGCACCGGTGCCCGTACGGGCATGACCGGCCCGGCCACCGGGGCGGTTCCGGACGCTACGGCGTTCGGCTTCGCCCAGCGCCGGTCCTGGGTCTTCTCCGCCTGGTGGTACCCCGCGGTGCTGGCCATCTCCGGGGCCGTTTATGCCGGGCTCGCCCTGGCGCTGGGCCAGAGCCCGGAAACCGGGATTGTCCTGGCAATCCCGGGAACAGTTCTCGCGGCCCTGGGCTGGGCCCTCACGGCCTGGCCGCGGTTCGGCCGCAAACCACCCAGGCCAGCATCGGACATCCCCCGGGTGGAACAGGGAATCCGGATCACTCCGGTCATGATCCGGAGCGTCCTGATCGTCAGCGCGCTGGGCGTTGCCGCGCTGGTGCTCTTCACACCCCAGGGCGGCTCGCCGGAAACACTTCCGGTGCTGGGCATGCTGGTGGTCTGGCCGTTGGGCCTGGCCGCTGGGCTGGCCCACACCCGGCGGCTCATGATGAACAGCGCCAGTCTGTATGCCCGGTGGCGGGAACGAAGCTAAACCCGGGCCAGCGTTCCCCCGTCAGACCCCTTCGGCCTCGTCCACGGCAAGCTGGGATTCGAACATCCGGAAGTAGCGGCCGCGCAGGGCCACGAGTTCCTTGTGGGTGCCCTGCTCCACGATCCGGCCGTCCTCGAGCATGTAGACAATGTCCGCCTTCTCGATCGTGGCCAGCCTGTGGCTGATGGCGATGATCGTGCTGCTGCGGTCGGCGAAAAGCCGGGTGAAGATCCGGTGCTCCGCGAGGGCGTCAATGGCCGACGTCGGCTCGTCCATGACCATGAACGCGGCGTTCCGGTAGAAGTTCCGGGCCATCGCGAGCCGTTGCCACTGACCGCCGGACAGCCCGCTCCCCTTGCGTCCGCGCGGATCCTCCATCCAGTTGCTGACGTGGTTGTCCAGTCCGTTGGGCAGCTTGTTGATGAACTCGAGGGCCTCGGCGTCGGCCGCGGCCCGGCGGATCCGGGCGTCGTCGCGCGGTGCATCGACGTCGCCGAAGAAGATGTTCTCCGCCGCCGTGGCGAACTCGTATTTCAGGAATTCCTGGCTGAGCACCGCCAGATGGCGGTGCCAGGACTTGACGTCGACGGCGGCGAGGTCGACGTCGTCGAGCATCACCTGACCGGAGTCCGGGCGGTAGAGCCCGGCGAGGATCCGGATGAGGGTGGACTTGCCGGCGCCGTTCTCCCCGACGATGGCGATGTGCTGGCCTTCGCGGATGGTCAGCGAGATGCCCTTGATGACTTCCAGCTCGCTGCCTGTATAGGTGAAGCGGATGTCCCGCAGTTCCACGGTCGTGGGTGCCTGCAACAGCGGCGGTGCGTGGTCGGAGTGCACCGGGAGCGCCATGAAGAGCTCGTAGTCCTTGAGGTTGGCGAGGTCCTCGTCGATGGAGCTGAGGGAGGAGACCAGGCTGTTGGCGGTGGACAGTGCGCGGCTGACGATTTGCTGGACGTAGAGGAACTGCCCCACCGGCTGCGCCCGGGCGATGATCTGCCCCACCACCCAGATGAGCGAGATGACCTCGGCGCCGTACTGCAGGGTGTCGGCGGCCAGCTGTTTGGGGATATAGCGCTTCTGGAAATCCAGCCGGCGCTTCTCGTCAGCGTCCCGCAGCCGGAAGCGCAGCCCCATGAGGTAACCGACAATCCCGTAGAGGCGCATCTCGGCGATGTGCTGCGGGCGCAGCAGGTTGGTCTCGATCATCCGCCGCTGCCGGCGCGAATCCACCTGGGTGTTCCAGTGTGCGATCTGCTCGCGGGAGAGCTTGAACTGCAGGTAGACGCTGGGCACGATCGCCACGAGGACGATCACGGCGATCCACCAGCTGACCAGCAGCAGCGCCCCGATGGCGAGGATCACCGAGACCAGCTGCGTGAAGATGGCGGCGATCCGGTCCAGGACCCGGGCGTAGGAATCGGAGAACCGCTTGGCCCGGTCGTACAGGTCCACCGTCTCTTTATCGTCATAGCGCCAGAAATCGAGGGCCAGGAAGCGCTCGTACATCAGGTCACCCACGATCGCTCCGACCCGGAAGCTCATCAGCTGCTGGATGTACCGGTCCACGCTGCTGAAGGCGCCCCAGAACAGTCCCAGGGCCGCGGTGATGATGACATACACAATCGCCTGCTGCCCCGCCGCGGCGTCGCCCGCATAGGCAGCCGCGAGGGCCGTGGTGGTCAGGGCGGCGAAGTAGGTGGTGACCAGCGGCAGCAACGCCGAAATCAGCGAGCCCACAACCTTCATCACGACGGCGGCGGGAGAGGCCCGGAAACTGACGCGCAACACCTGCGCCACGGCCCGGGCGTAGGGCCTTAGCGCCAGTTTGCGCTTGGGCTCACGTGCGGGCAGAAGTTCGGACATGGCTCCAGCCTAGGACACGCGCCAGCCCAACCAGCTGGCAGCAGGGTCCGTTTTGAGCGTCCAAAACGGCCCCTGCTGCCAGTTAGTTTGGTGAACCGGGCGGCTGGGGACTAGCGCGACCCGTAGTTGGGGGCTTCCACCGTCATCTGGATGTCATGCGGGTGGGATTCCTTGAGCCCGGCCGCCGTGATCCGGACGAACTTCCCGCGGGCCTTGAGCTCCGGAACGGTCGGGGCTCCCGTGTAGAACATGGTCTGGCGGAGGCCGCCGACCAGCTGGTACGCCACCGAGGCGAGCGGGCCGCGGTAGGCTACCCGGCCCTCGATGCCCTCCGGGATGAGCTTGTCATCGCCGGAGACGTCGGCCTGGAAGTAGCGGTCCTTGGAGTAGGAGGTGTTCTTGCCGCGGGTCTGCATGGCCCCGAGCGAACCCATGCCGCGGTAGAGCTTGAACTGCTTGCCGTTGACGAAGATCAGGTCACCCGGGGACTCGTCGCAGCCGGCCAGCAGGGAGCCGAGCATCACGGTGTCCGCTCCGGCGACCAGGGCCTTGCCGATGTCGCCCGAGTACTGCAGTCCGCCGTCGGCGATCAGCGGGACGCCGGCCGGAATAGCGGCCTTGGCGGATTCGTAGATGGCCGTGATCTGCGGGACGCCGACGCCGGCGACCACGCGGGTGGTGCAGATGGAGCCCGGGCCGACGCCGACCTTGATGCCGTCAGCGCCGGCGTCGATGAGCGCCTGGGCGCCTTCGCGCGTGGCGGCCTGGCCGCCGATGATGTCCACGTGTGCCGCCACCGGATCCGACTTCAGCCGGCGGATCATGTCCAGGACACCCTGGGAGTGGCCGTTGGCGGTGTCCACGAAGAGCGCGTCCACACCAGCATCGATCAGGGCCATGGCCCGTTCCCAGCCGTCACCGAAGAACCCGATGGCCGCGCCGACGCGCAGCCGGCCTTCGTCGTCCTTGGTCGCCAGCGGGTACTGCTCGGCCTTGGTGAAGTCCTTGGTGGTGATGAGGCCCTTGAGCCGGCCCTGCTCGTCAACGAGCGGGAGCTTTTCGATCTTGTTGGTCGCGAGCTTGTGCGAGGCTTCCTCGCGGCTGATGCCGACGTGCCCCGTGACGAGGGGCATCTTGGTCATAACATCGCTGACCAGGCGGATCGGGAAGTCTGCTTCCGGCACGAAGCGGGTGTCGCGGTTCGTGACGATGCCCAGCAGCCTCATGCCCTCGTCCACCACGGGCAGGCCGGAGACGCGGTAGTGCGAGCAGATTTCATCCAGCTCGGCGAGCGTCGCTTCCGGGCCGATGGTCAGCGGGTTGGTGATCATGCCGGATTCGCTGCGCTTGACCCGGTCCACCTGGTCGGCCTGGTCTTCGATGGAGAGGTTGCGGTGCACGACCCCGAGGCCACCCTGGCGCGCCATGGCGATCGCCATCCGCGACTCGGTCACGGTGTCCATCGCGGCGGAGAGCAACGGCGTGTTCACGGTGATGCGCTTGGAGATCCGGGAGGAGGTGTCTGCCTCGGACGGGATGACGTCCGTGTGGCCGGGCAGCAGCAGGACGTCGTCATACGTCAGTCCGATGAAGCCGAAGGGGTTGTGTTCGGGCTGGGTCATGAGTGCGCCTCTTACCTTGGTTACGGGGTTTCACGGGTAGGGGTTGCAACAGATGACCAGCCCGTCATTACGGGCATGGCCTGTGCAGAAGTGTTGAATAAATACTAGAACCTCGGCGGCGATCCCCATATTCCGGGGCAGTAATGTGAGCAACGGCACCGGCCATGCGGCGCCGCCGCGTCACGTCCAGCCGGTAGCCGCCAGCAGCCGGTCTTCGAACATGGGGATCATGCTCTGGACATAAGTCTTGGTCAGGTGGTTGTCGTCCTTGTAGACGTACACATTCCCGACGACGGCCGGGCAGATTCCGTCGGCGCAGATGAAGTCGCTCAGGTCCATCAGGTGCAGTCCCGGCACCCTCCCCCGGTACGCGTCCAGGGGCGAGGAGTCGGCCAGGGACTCCTGCAGCGGCACCCTGCACTTCGGGGCGTCGGGTCCGTTTTTCTGGACACATTCGGGCATGTTCATGTTGAAGCGCGGGTTGTCGCGGATGCCCACCACGTCCATGCCGGCGTCGGTGAAGGGTTTGATGCCTTCCAGGTAGCGGGGCACCTCGGTTTCGAAGGGTGCGTCTTTGTGGGTGAGCGAGGCGACCGTGAAGACCGCGTCGGGCTTGTGGTCCAGGACGTACTGGGCGCTGGCTGCGTTGAAGGCGTTGCACTCGGCGTCCCGGTCCGGGGACTCGCCGCCGAAACGGCAGTTGCCTTTCAGGAGCGCGACGACTTCCCAGCCGTGGCTTCGGGCGATCGGGCCGAGCGCCGCCATGTACTGCTGGGCGTGGGAATCACCGAGCACCACAATGCGCTTGGTGACGGTGTCCGGGCGGCTGTTCTGCAGGCAACCGGCGAGCAGCGGATCGCCCGGGACGTTCCCGTCCGCGCACCGCCCGTCGATGTCAGCCCACTCGTTCTTCATGGCGACCGGAGCCGGGATGATCTTCGCCTCAGGCGTCGGCTTGCCCGCATTCTCGGGCGCCAGGGCGGCCGCGCCGGGGGTCAATTCCTTCGGCTGCGCCGCGGCGACGGCCTCGTCTGCCATGATCCTGCTCTGCCACACGGACACCGGACCCGCCAGCAGCGCGCCGCACGCTGCAATCACGACGGCGGTTCGCCAGCCGCGGCGCTGCGGCCAGTGCCACTCGCGCAACGGCTTCTCCACGAACCTTGTGGTCAGCACGGCCAGCACGATCGAGGCGGCCACGATCGCCAGGCCCTGGACGAGGTTCGGCGCGGCGATGCCCGTCCCGGCGAGGGCCAGCACCAGCAGCGGCCAGTGCCAGAGGTACAGGGCGTACGAGTTGTCCCCGAGGGCCACCAGCGGCTTCCAGGTCAGGAATCGGTCCACGCCGAAGCGGCTGCCGCTTTGTCCGGCCACGATGATGGCGGCCGCGGCCAGCGTCGGCCACAGCGCAATGAAGCCCGGGAAGGAGCGGTCCACGGTGAGCAGGAGGCCGCAGGAGAGCATCGCGGCGAGGCCGACCCAGCCGAGGACTACCCGCAGCATTTTGCCGGGCTTGAGGTGCGGCAGCGCAAGGGCCAGCAGCGAGCCGAGCGCGAACTCCCAGAGCCGGGTGCGGGTGTCGAAGTAGGCGTAGGACTGGTTGGTGGCCGTCTGTTCGATGGAAAAAAGGAGCGACGCAACGAAGATCGCGCCGAAAGCCGCGGCCAGGAGGGCGGCGTAGCTCACCCGGTTGCCCCAGGGGGTCCGCCGCAGGAAGCGCAGCAGCAGGGCGGCGCCGGCAAACACGAGCGGCCAGAGCAGGAACACCTGGCCCTGGATGGACAGCGACCAGAAGTGCTGCAGCGGGCTGGCGCCGGAATGGTCCTGTGCGTAGTAGTCGACGGCGGATTCCGCCAGGAGCCAGTTCTGCCGGTACAGCAGGGAGGCCCAGGACTGGTCCAGCACGTCCGGCCAGCGGTTCTCGGGGAGGATCACCCGGGTGCCCACCAGGACGCCCAGGACGACCACGACGACGGCGGGCAGCAGCCGCTTGAGCAAGTGGAGCCAGTGGCTTGCCAGACGCAGGGGCTTTCCGCCCTCGACCTTGCGGGCGAAGCTGAGAGTCATCAGGAACGCCGAAATCAGCAGGAAGACATCCACCCCGCCCGAGACCCGCCCGAGCCACACGTGGTAGGTGACCACCATCAGGACCGCGAGGGCGCGCAGGCCCTGGACTTCGGGCCGGTAGCCTGGTTTTGTGCGCCTTGGAGAACCCGCATCCGCTGGCTGCGGGCTGGCTATGGTTCGCTCGTTCGACACAAAGAGCCCCTTCAGGCGGATTCCAAAACGTCAATGTTACCGAGCCGTAATTTCTCTGGCCAATCACCGCCCCACACAGAGGCTTGGCCGCGGGTCTTCTGCCGTCCCGGAGGCTACCCTGTAACGAGCCAGAGGAGGCCCCGTCGTGATCGCACAGTTGCGCATTTGTGTCCCGGACGAGCTGTCCGCCGCCGTCATGGACTGCTGCACGGGCGAGCTGGGCGTCGCGGAAGTTTCCCGCCAGCGTGCTGCTTCCGTTCTTCCTCCCGGGGACATCCTCCACGTCCTGCTGGCGCGGGAGTCCGTGGAGCGGCTCGTGGAGAAACTCCACGCCCTGAATGTCCAGGAGCTGGGGTCGATCTCGGTCACCACGCCCGAGTTGGTGCTCTCGGACCGGGCGGACAAGGCCACTGCCGACGCCCCCGGCGAAGGCGCGGACACCGTGATCTGGGACGAGGTGTCCCGGCAGACAGGCGAAGACTCGCGGCTCACATGGAGCTATCTGGCGTTCCTGATCCTTGCGACCCAGCTGGCGGCCATCGGGATCGTCACGGATTCGACCATCGCCATTGTCGGGGCGATGGCGGTAGGCCCGGAATTCGGTCCCCTGGCGGCATTGGCGGTGGCACTTGTGCGGCGGCAATGGCCGCTGGGGCGCAGTGCGGCGCTGGCGCTTGGCATCGGTTTCCCGGTGGCCATGCTGGCGGCTGCCCTCACCGCGTGGCTATCCGTGCCGCTGGGCCTCTTTCCGGCCGACGTGCTCGACCGCGGATCCGCCGTGGATTTCATTTACCACCCCGGCCCCTATTCGCTCATCGTTGCCGTGCTGGCCGGGACCGCGGGGATGCTGTCCGTGATCAGCCGGCGGTCTGCTGCGCTGGTCGGGGTGTTCATCTCCGTGACGACGGTCCCGGCCGCGGGGTTCGTAGCTGTGGCGCTGGTCCTGGGCGAATACCAGAAGGCGGCCGGTTCGGCCCTTCAGCTGGGGCTGAACCTCGTGGGAATCGTGGCCGCCGCGGTTGCCGTGCTGATCTTCTACCGGCTCGTCACCAATCGCCCTCCGCGGGGCGCCGCACTGCGGCTGCGGCGGAAGGCCACACGCTCCGGGGGCTGATCCACGCCGAAGGGGCCAGCGGGGGGCGAACAATAAAAGACCGGACCAGCTGGTGCTGGTCCGGTCTTTTATTGTGCTGGTCCTGGTGTAGCTTCGGCACCCGCGTAGGAGCCGCCGTGAACCTTAGTGCTGGTGGCCTGCGTGCTGGTCTTCGTCGGCAGGCTTTTCGACCACGAGGGTTTCCGTGGTGAGCACCAGCGCCGCGATGGAAGCCGCGTTGCGGAGGGCCGCGCGCGTCACCTTTACGGGGTCGATGACGCCGGCAGCGATCAGGTCTTCGTATTCGCCGGTCTTGGCGTTGAAGCCCTGGTTGTTGGCGGATTCGGCCACCTTGGCGACGACGACGTAGCCGTCGAAGCCTGCGTTCTGGGCGATCCAGCGCAGCGGCTGGGTCAGTGCCCGGCGGACGATGCCGACAGCAGCAGCCGCGTCACCTTCGAGGGCCTTGACGGCGGGATCCTCGTCGAGCGCCTTGAGGGCGTGGATGAGGGCGGCGCCACCGCCGGCGACGATGCCTTCTTCAAGGGCAGCGCGGGTCGAGGACACGGCGTCCTCGATGCGGTGCTTCTTTTCCTTGAGCTCGACCTCGGTGGCTGCGCCGACCTTGATCACGCCGATGCCGCCGGCCAGCTTGGCCAGGCGTTCCTGCAGCTTTTCCTTGTCCCAGTCGGAATCGGTGCGGGTCAGCTCGGCGCGCAGCTGGGAAACCCGGGCTGCAACGTCCTCTGCCGAACCGGCGCCGTCAACGATGGTGGTGTTGTCCTTGGTGACCGTGATGCGCCGGGCGGTACCGAGCACCTCAAGGCCGACCGTGTCCAGGCTGAGGCCCAGTTCCGGCGAGACAACCTGTGCGCCCGTGAGGGTGGCGATGTCCTGCAGCATGGCCTTGCGGCGGTCGCCGAAGCCCGGTGCCTTGACGGCGACAACGTTCAGGGTGCCACGGATGCGGTTGACGATGAGCGTGGACAGTGCCTCGCCCTCGACGTCCTCGGCGATGATGAAGAGCGGCTTGGAGCTCTGCAGCGCCTTTTCCAGCAGCGGCAGGAAGTCCTGGACCGAGGAGATCTTGCCCTGGTTGATCAGGATCAGTGCGTCTTCGAGGACTGCTTCCTGGCGTTCCGCGTCGGTGACGAAGTACGGGGACAGGTAGCCCTTGTCGAACTGCATGCCCTCGGTGAGGACCAGTTCGGTCTGCGTGGTGGAGGATTCCTCAATGGTGATCACACCATCCTTGCCGACCTTGCCGAAGGCCTCGGCCAGAAGCTCGCCGATCTCGTCGCTCTGCGCGGAGATGGCTGCGACGTTGGCGACCTGGTCGCCGGCGACCGGGCGGGCGTTTTCGAGCAGCCGGGCTGCGACGGCCTCAACAGAGACCTCGATGCCGCGCTTGATTTCGCCCGGAGCTGCGCCTGCCGCCACGTTGCGGAGGCCTTCCTTGACGAGCGCCTGAGCCAGGACGGTAGCCGTGGTGGTGCCGTCACCGGCAACATCGTTGGTCTTGGTGGCGACCTCCTTGGCAAGCTGCGCGCCAAGGTTTTCGTAGGGATCGTCGAGTTCGACTTCGCGGGCGATGGTGACACCATCGTTGGTGATCGTGGGGGCGCCCCACTTCTTGTCCAGCACGACGTTGCGGCCGCGGGGGCCAAGCGTCACCTTGACCGTGTTGGCGAGCTTATCGATGCCGGCTTCAAGCGACCGGCGGGCAGCGTCGTTAAACGCAAGCTGCTTTGCCATGGTTTTGTCCTTTCAAAGACAGAACCCCGCGCAGCTGACCCGTCTGAAAAGGATCTGCGGCGCGGGGTCCAAGAGAGTTACTTTACGACGATCGCCAGAACGTCGCGGGCGGAGAGCACGAGGTACTCGGTGCCGCCGGTCTTGACTTCAGTTCCGCCGTACTTGGAGTAGATAACAACGTCGCCGACGGTGACGTCGATCGGAACGCGGTTGCCGTTGTCGTCAAAGCGGCCGGGGCCTACTGCAACAACTTCGCCTTCCTGCGGCTTTTCCTGCGCGGAGTCCGGGATAACCAGGCCGGAAGCCGTGGTCTGCTCGGCTTCGAGCGGGCGGACAACAATACGATCCTCAAGAGGCTTAATAGAGACCGACAATGACCTCTCCTTTTCGTCAGCAAATTCGTGGACATTAAAGCTGTGGGGCCAAGGCATACAGACCGTCGTCGCGGTGCCGGCAGCAGCCTGGCTGATAAAGCTTCAGGTGTTAGCACCCGCCTAGGGAGAGTGCTAATGACGACTCTATGTAAGGAGTTAGCACTCGGTCAAGGCGAGTGCCAGAAATTCGTCATGGGTGAACGCTGCACCGCGGCTGGCTACTGTCCGCCGAGGTCCTCGAAGTCCACATCCTCACCGTTGTCCTCGCCGCGGCCTCCGGGGTCGTTCCGGTGCCGGTACAGCACCAGTCCGCCCGCCGCTGCAAGGGCAGCGCCGGTGACCAGGAAGGCAATGCCGCCGGCGCGGACCGCAGCGTAGTTCTCGCGGATGGCCTTGGCCTCGTCGGTGGCATCGGTGACGTCCTTGCCGCCGACGGAATACACGGTGGCGTTGAAGGAGTCCAGGAAGAAGATGATGACCAGGAACGCCGCGCAAACGACGGCGATGGCAATGCCGGCGACCAGCGCCGGGCGGGCATAGCGGGCGAGTCCGTGGCGGGCGGGACGGCCGCCGTCGGCATCCGGCCGGGCGGCGTCGCCTTCCGGGTATCCTGCATCCGTGCCGCTGTCTGCTGTGCCGCTGTCGTCCATGCCGTCAAGCCTATCGGGCGCAAGGCCCCCACGACGCCCTGAACTAGGCTTGATCCCATGGCTGACGCACCGCAGGACCAGATCGCACCGCTGCTGAACCCCGAGGGCTGGGAGTTACTGGCGTCGCTCGGCCCGTACCGGGAGGAGGAGGCGCTCCGCCTCAACGCCTCCCTCCGGAAGGCCGGCCACTCCCCCGAACTCGTCTCCGCCGTACTCACCCAGTCCCGGCTGCGGACCAGGGCCGAGGCCAAGTTCGGCGAGTTCGCCCGGCAGATGATCTTCACCCAGGCGGGTCTGGAACAGGCCACCCGGCTCACCGTGGCGGCCCGGCACGCGCAGCGTTTCGCGGAGGCCGGCGCGCAGCATGTGGCGGATCTCGGCTGCGGCCTCGGTGCCGATGCCATGGCACTCGCCTCCCTGGACATCACGGTCACGGCCGTGGAGAGGGACGAAACGACGGCGGCCTGCGCCACGATGAACCTGATCCCGTTCCGGAACGCCACGGTGGTCCATTCCGATGCAACGACCGTTTCCCTCGACGGAATCGACGGCGTCTGGCTGGACCCGGCGCGCCGCACCACCTCCACCTCGGGCACGAAGCGGCTCTGGGACCCGGAGGACTTTTCCCCGCCGCTGTCCTTCGTCGAGTCCCTGGCCGGCGCCGGGCTCGCCGTGGGCGTGAAGATGGGCCCGGGCATGCCGCACGACTCAGTGCCCGGGGATTGCGAAGCCCAGTGGGTGTCGGTGGGCGGGGACGTCACCGAAGTGGCGCTGTGGTTCAACGCTGTCCGGCGGCCCGGGATCCGGCGCGCGGCCCTCCTGCTCGGGCCCGCAGGCGCAGCGGAGCTCACCAGCGCCGAGGACTTCGACGGCGGCCCGGTCGCCCCGGTCGGCCCGGTGGAGGGGTACCTCTACGAGCCCGACGGCGCCGTCATCCGCGCCGGACTCGTGGCCGACGTCGCCCTGCAGCTGGGCGGGCACCTCGTGGACGAGCACATCGCCTACATCTGCGCCCCGGAACTGCGGGACACCCCCTTCGCCCGGGCCTACAAGGTCCTGGATGTGATGCCCTACAACGTCAAGGCCCTCAAGGCCTGGGTCAAGGACCAGGGCATCGGCGTGCTGGATATCAAGAAGCGCGGCACTTCCGTCACCCCGGAGGAGCTGCGCAAACAGCTCCTCCCCGGAGGGAAGACCGGAGGGAAGACGGGAGGGAAGACCGGAGGGAAGACGGGAGGGAAGACCGGAGGGAAAGGCGTCGGCAAAGAAACGGCCACCCTGGTCCTCACCCGGATCGGGGACGAGCGGGTGGCCATTTCGGTGGCGCCGGTCTAGGGCTGGTTTCCCTGGCCCGGAGCCGCAGTGCGCTACTGGGCGCGCATAAACTCCTCGGCTGCCCGGACCTGCTCGTCCGTGGGCCGGATCCCCGTGTAGAGCACAAACTGCTCCAGCGCCTGGATGGTCGCCACCTCTGCGCCGGTGATGACGGCTTTGCCGGCCGCGCGCGCGGCCTTGATCAGCGGGGTCTCAGCCGGCAACGCGACGACGTCGAAGACCACCTTTGCGGCGTCGATGGCCTCCTGCGGGAATGACAGCGAGCCGGCGTCGGGGCTGCCTGCCATACCAATAGGCGTCACGTTGATGAGCATGTCGGCCGCCACCGCGCCGGATGAATCGACGTCGGCGCGCCAGGCAAAACCGTAGAGCCCGGCGAGCGCCCGTCCCGCCTCCTCGTTGCGAGCGATCACGGTGACGTTCCGGAACCCGGCGTCGCGCAGGGCAGCGGCGGTGGCCTTGGCCATGCCGCCGGCACCCTTCAACAGCACCGAGTAGCCAGTCGGCACGGCGTTGCGCTGCAGCAACTGCTCGATCGCCGTGTAGTCGGTGTTGTACGCGGTGAGCGTGCCGCCGTCGTTCACGATTGTGTTGACCGAGTCGATGGCTTTCGCGGACGGGTCCATCACATCCACAAGCGCAATGACGTCTTCCTTGTAGGGCATGGACACGGCACAGCCGCGGATTCCCAGGCCACGCACGCCGGCGATAGCCTGGGCAAGGTCCGTGGGGGCGAAGGCCTTGTAGATCCAGTTCAGGCCAAGCTGTTCGTACAGGTGGTTATGGAAGCGCGTCCCGTTGTTGCTCGGCCGGGCCGAGAGCGAGATGCACAGGGTCATGTCTTTATTCAGGATGGGCACCCCTCCATTAAACGCCAGGCCGGCCGCGACGGCGGGCGCCCCCCGCACAGCGCCGCATCCGCGTACTTTTGTGAACACTTTCACGTTTTTGCAGCAATCCTTCCGCCGGCCCAATGCCGCTCCTGCACTAGACTTGAGCCACCGTTGCCCCGCCAACTGTCCGGCAAATCCGCCCATGACGCTGGCCGCCGGCAGGAAACGGACAGCCAAACAATGAAGGGACCACATGAAGATTGATTTCGCTTCATCCAGGCAATCAACTCTTGGTGTGGAATGGGAACTCGCCCTCGTGGACGCGGAAACCGGGGAACTGGCCTCCGTGGCCAAAGAGGTCCTCCGCGGTGTCGCTGCGAGGCATCCCGAGCTGAACGAGGACGACGAGCACCCGCACATCAAGCAGGAGTTGCTGTTGAACACGGTGGAGCTGGTCACCGGGATCTGCAACACCGTGGCGGAAGCGAAAGCGGACCTGAGCAGCTCCCTCGCCGCCGTCCGTGACGTCACCGATCCGATGGGCGTCGAAATCTTCTGCGCCGGCAGCCACCCCTTCAGCCCCCCGCAGCTGCAGCCCGTGACGGACAAGGAGCGTTACGCCAAGCTCATTGACCGCACCCAGTGGTGGGGCCGCCAGATGGTGATCTACGGCGTCCACGTGCATGTCGGCCTGGACAGCCGGGACAAGGTCCTTCCCGTGCTGGACGGCCTGGTGAACTATTTCCCGCATTTCCAGGCGCTCTCCGCCTCCAGCCCGTTCTGGGGCGGCGAGGACACCGGTTACGCCTCCCAGCGGGCCCTGATGTTCCAGCAGCTGCCCACCGCTGGCCTCCCGTTCCAGTTCGCCACCTGGGAGGACTTCGAGTCCTACGCCCAGGACATGTTCACCACCGGCGTGATCGATTCACTCTCCGAAATCCGCTGGGACATCCGGCCCGTCCCGCATTTCGGCACCATCGAGATGCGCATCTGCGACGGTCTGGCCACGCTCGAGGAAGTCGGCGCCATCGCCGCCCTGACCCAGTGCCTCGTCGACGAGTTCTCCACGACGCTGGACAACGGCGGCACCATCCCCACCATGCCGCCCTGGCATGTGCAGGAGAACAAGTGGCGTGCCGCCCGCTACGGGCTGGACGCCATCATCATCCTCGACGCCGAGGGCAACGAACAGCTCGTCACGGACCACATCCGCGAGACGGTCGCGCGGCTTGGACCCGTCGCCGTGAAACTGGACTGCGTTGCAGAGTTGGCTGACGTCCTGAAGATCATCGAGCGCGGCGCCGGGTACCAGCGGCAGCGGCGCGTGGCGGCAGAGCACGGCGGCGACCTGCGCGCCGTCGTACTGGATCTGGTCCAGCAGATGCGTAAGGGCCCCGAAGCCTAGGACACGCCTCTGCTTCCGCGAGGCGCGCCCATCTGACTGGCAGCAAAGGCCGTTTTCAGCCCCCAAAACGGCCGCAACTGCCAGCTACTTGGGCCAGCGACGCGGACCGCCTCAGGCCGAGACGGTGGTGACCGGCATCGAGGAATCCGGTGCGAAGCCGATGCCGCTTGGGGCGATCCCGGCCATCACCAGCTGCGCGCCGAGGGCCGCGACCATGGCGCCGTTGTCCGTGCACAGGGCCAGCGGCGGGACGGTCAGCCGGATCCCGGCGGCTCTGCAGCGCTGTTCCGTGAGCTGGCGCAGCCGTGAATTCGCTGCCACGCCGCCGCCCAGCAGCAGTTCGGTGATGCCGTTCTCCCGGCAAGCGAGCACCGCTTTGGACGTAATGATGTCCACGACAGCCTCCTGGAAGGCTGCGGCGATGTCCGCCACCGGCACCGTCTCGCCGCGGGCCTCGAATTGCTCCACGCAGCGCGCGACGGCGGTCTTGAGTCCGCTGAATGACCAGTCGTAGCGGTGCGGGCCGGGTTCGTCCGCGGTCCCCATGTATTTGGGCTGGCTCAGGCCGCGCGGGAAGCGGATCGCCTTGGCGTTGCCGGCGCGTGCCAGCTTGTCGATGGCCGGGCCGCCCGGATAACCCAGGCCCAGCAGCCGCGCCACCTTGTCGTAGGCCTCGCCGGCGGCGTCGTCGATGGTGGACCCGAGCAGCTGAACGTCCCCGGTGATGTTCCGGATCCGCAGGATTTCGGTGTGGCCGCCGGAGACCAGCAGGGCGCCCAAGTTTTCCGGCAGGGCGTTCGTGGGCATGGCGTTCGCCCGCGGGGTGCCGGCGAAGGCCGGGCCGCCGTCGTCCGTCTGGAGCAGCCCGACGCCGACGTGCGCCACGAGGTGGTTGATGGCGTAAAGCGGTTTGCCGGTGGCAACGGCGAGCGCCTTGGCCGCGCAGACCCCCACCATCAGGGCTCCCGCGAGCCCTGGACCGGACGTGACGGCGATCGCGTCGATGTCCTCCAGCGTCACCCCGGCCTCGGCCAGCGCCTCGCGGAGGGTGGGGACGAAGGCGTCCAGGTGGGCGCGGGAGGCGATCTCGGGAATCACGCCGCCGAACCGGACGTGTTCGTCCATGGAGGAGGACACAGTATTTGTCAGCAGCTGCGTCCCGCGGACAATCCCGACGCCGGTCTCGTCGCAGGAGGATTCGATGCCCAGGACCAGCGGCCCGGCGTGCTGGGTGCTGTTCATGGGCGGTCTGCTTCCCTGGGCGCGGTGTGGGGGTGGGTGGTGCCGAGCCGGAGCCGCATGATCAGCGCGTCGACGCCGTCGCGGTAGTAGCGGGGCCGGACGTGGATCTGCTCGAATCCGTAGCGGCGGTAGAGCTGCTGGGCGCGGGGGTTGTCGGCCCGGACCTCCAGGAGCACGTCCTCGGCACGTCGCTGCCGGCTTTCCCGGATGAGTTCGGTGAGGAGCGCCGACCCTATCCCCTTGCCTTCCTGCTCCGGCACGACGGCGATGGTCTGGACATCCGCGATCGGCTCGATGCACATCAGCCCGGCGTAGCCGACGATCTGACCGGCACGCTCGGCCACGAGGTAGCGCCGGGTGTCGGCCTGCGCCAGCTCGGCGACGAACATCTGCATGGGCCAGGCGTCCACCGGGAACAGCCGGCACTCCAGCTCATGCACCGCGGGGATGTCCGCAGCGGTCATGTCCCGGAGGGTCACACCGCCGGGAAGCCCCGCCGGTCCTGCATTCTGTCCTGTGTTCGGTCCTGCGGACCCCGTGTTCACAGCGCCCGCTTCCGCGGGCCGGGGACCTGGGCATCGGACTCGCGCAGGTAGAGCGGGGTGGAATCGAGCAGCTGTTCCCCTGCCGCGAGCCGTGCGAGGGCGAACTGGCCCAGCGAGAGGGCCTCCGGCTGGCGGGAGCTGAATTCCGGGACGGCCTTGACGACGTCGGCATACAGGCCGGCGCCGGCGCCGTAGACCGGAAGCCCGGGAAGTTCCGCGGCGAAGCCGACGTGCGGGCCGTCCAGCAGCTGGGGCAGCTGGCCAGTGCTGAGGGCATACCGGGCCCAGTAGACCTCTTTGCGCCGGGCATCGGTGGCGACGATGAACTCGGGCGCCGCGTCCGTGGACTCCGCCACCTCCAAGGCGATGGCGTCCAGGCTCATGAGGCCGTAGAGAGGTTTGCCCCAGACGAACGAGAGGGTGCGGGCCGTGACAATCCCCGAGCGCAGGCCGGTGAAGGGGCCGGGCCCCACCCCGGTGACGACGGCGTCGACGTCCGCGCCGGTGAGGCCGGCCTCGGCCAGGAGCGCCGCGATTCCCGGCGCCAGTACTTCGGCGTGGCTCCGGGTGTCCTCGGTGGCAAAGCTCGCCACGACGGATTCCGGGGTGTCATCGGAAACGAGCGCGGCGCTGGCCACGGCCGAGGTGTCCATGGCAAGGATCAGCATCAGTTCCCTTCCGGGGTGTGGGGCGCGGGCGTGGTTGCGGTCCTCGCGGGCGCGGGCAGGACGGGGGGATCCAGCCAGCGGGGACCGAAACCGCGGATCACGATCGTACGGGGTTCGTCGTCCTCCCCGGTGTCGAAATCGAGGGTTCCCGGCGAGAGGGTGGCGGTTTCGGGGGCGGCGGAGGTGCCGCCCAGGCTGCGGATCAGGTCCACCTCAAGCCGGCTCTCGCTCAGGTGCTCCACCCGGCCGCGGCCCCATTCCACGACCGTCACCGCGCTGTCCATGGTGTTTTCCAGGTCGATGTCGTCGATTTCCGAGGCCGAACCCAGCCGGTAGGCGTCAACGTGGACCAGGTCCGGGCCGCCCGGCCGGGGGCCGTCGGGCAGGTTGGGGTGGATGCGGACCAGCACGAAGGTCGGCGAGATGATCCCGGCGCGGACCCCCAGGCCCTCCCCGAGGCCCTGGGCGAAGGTGGTCTTTCCCGCTCCGAGCTCGCCGGTGAGGACCAGCAGGTCGCCGGCCCTGAGCTGGGCGCCGAGGACGGCCGCAAGGGCGTGGGTTTCGTCGGCGGTCCGGACGTTCAGGGTCCGTTCCCAGGCTGGCGCGCTCACGGCCGCGACCCGTCGCGGGCGGGCTCTTCATTGATGTAGCGGCGCGGCACCCGGGGACTGATCCGCGTGACGATCTCATAGTTGTTGGTGCCGGCCGCGCGGGCCCAGTCCTCTGCGGTGGGGCCGCCGTCGTCACCGTTGCCGAACAGCACCGCCTCGGCGCCGAGGACGCTGCGCCCGCCGGCCGCCACGCTGAGCGGACCCAAATCGATGACCATCTGGTCCATCGCGATGCGTCCCACCACGGGGTAGTTCACGCCATCGACCCGGACCGGTCCGCCGGTGGCGATCCGCGGGACGCCGTCGGCGTAGCCCAGCGGGATCAGCCCCAGCGTGCTGGCACCGCCGGTGCGGTAGTTCAGCCCGTAGGAGACGCCTTGGCCGGCAGGCACATCCTTGCAGTGCGCAACGACCGTGCGGACGGTCATGGCGGGGCGCAGGCCCAGCTCCCCCGAGCTCTGCCCGTCGAACGGCGACAGCCCGTAGAGGCCGAGCCCGACGCGGACAAGGTCAAAGTGCGTGTCGGGGCGGGACAGTGTGGCCGGGGTGTTGGCGAGGTGCCGCACCTCGGGATCCACGCCGGCGTCCCGGGCGATGGCCAGGGCTTCGCGGAAGGCTGCGAGCTGTTCGTCAGTTTCCGGGCGCTCGGGTTCGTCGGCGACGGCCAGGTGGGAGAAGATGCCCACCACCCGCAGCAGGCCCTGGTCCTGATATTCCATGGCTTCGCCGACTAGGCCGTCCCAGGCATCCAGGGTCGCCCCGTTGCGGCCCAGCCCGGTGTCCACTTTGAGGTGCACGCGGGCCGGCCGTTCCTGCTCCCGGGCGGCCGCCACGATGCGTTCCAGTTCCCAGCCCGAGCAGCCGATGTCGATCCCGGCAGCCACGGCAGCCGCGAAGTTGCTCTCCGGGGTGTGCAGCCAGGCCAGCAGAGGGGCGTCAATGCCGGCGGCGCGGAGGGCCAGGGCCTCGGAAATGTGGGCGGTCCCCAGCCAGTTCGCTCCGGCGCCGAGGGCCGCGCGGGCCACGGGAACAGCGCCGTGGCCGTAGGCATCGGCCTTGACCACCGCCATGACCTGCGCCGGCGATGCCACAGCCGCCAGCCGTCGGACGTTGTGCCGGATGGCTTCAAGGTCGATAACTGCCGATCGTTCCTCGGCGTAGGCCGGCTGAACCGCCGGGTCGGGCCGGAATTCACCTGTTGCTGCTGGGTAAGTCACTTAACGATTCTAGGGGCGGCTGGGCATGCGGCTTAATTCGGGCGCCGCGGCCGCCTGGCACTCCGCTCCCCGGGGGACATGCTCAGTGCCCGCGACCATGACTGGGCACAACGGCATTATGTCCATTCCCCGACCTGAGCGGAGGACATGTCCAGCGGCCAACAGGTCCAGGAGTGATGCACATCCCCGCCCACCCGAGCCGCCCGCGCCGCCCGAGCGAGGGACATGCTCAGTGCCCGCGACCACGACTGGGCACAACGGCATTATGTCCAATCCCTGACCTGAGCGGAGGGCATGTCCAGTGGGAGGGGGCCGCGCGGACTCCGTCTACGCGTCCGAAAGGTGCGCGATGGTCGCCGTCGCCCGCCTTTGCGCTTCCTGCGGAACATCACGGATGATGTCCTCGAGGAAGCGGTACCGCCGAAGCCACTGGCTGCTCTGCCGTTCCTTCCGGGCGTTGGCCCGCTGCCACCAGTCGGCGATGTCGCCCCAGCCGGGTGCGGCCAGCGAGCCGCCGACCTCCTGCACGGCCAGGGCTGCGCAGAGATTGGCGAACCGCAGCCTGTCGCCGAGCGGCCAGCCGGCCAGGCAGCCAACGATGAACGCAGCGCCGAAGCAGTCCCCCGCGCCGGTCGGATCGTACGCGGACACGGGCAACGACGGCACCCACTCCTCTTCGCCGGTTAGGGAGTCCACGGCCATGGCCCCCTGCGGCCCCAGGGTCACGACGGCGACCGGCACCTTGTCCGCCAGCGTGTAGAGGGCCGCCCACGGGTTGTCGTGCCCGGTGAAGGCCATCGCCTCGTGCTGGTTCGGCATGAAGGCGTGGAAGTACTGCAGGTTGTCCAGCCGGGAGGAGGACCAGGCACCGGTGGGATCCCAGCCGACGTCGCCGAACAGCCGCACCCCGGCCTTGTACGCATCGAGCGCCCACGGCTCCAGCTCCTCGCCAAGCTCAGCCACGGCCGCGAGCGCCGGCGGCGGGCAGCCGACCAGTTCGCTGGAGCTCACGGGTGCCGGGTGCCCGTGCGTCACCATGGACCGGTCGTGCTCCACGCTGAGGGACACCGTGACCGGTGAGTGCCAGCCTGCGACCCGCCGGGACAGGGACAGGTCCACGTGCTCCTGTCCGGCCAGGATCTTCCAGTTGTAGTCGCCGTAGCCGTCGTCGCCGAATGCGGCGGCCAGCCCGGTCCGCAGCCCCAGCCGTGCAGCAGCGATGGCCTGGTTGGCCACGCCTCCGGGGCAGCTGCCCATCCCGTCGCTCCAGATCTCGGTTCCGGCGACGGGGGCGTGCGGCAGTCCGGTGAAGATGATGTCCTGGAAGACAGTTCCGGTCAGCAGCAGGTCGAAGCCCTCCGCCGCCGGGGTACGGACAGCGGAAAGCGGGTCAAAACGCCGCGTCGGTATCGCGTCCATGTATGCACCCTACGCCGTCCCGGAACCGCTGGAAAGGCGTGCGCCGGGCCCGGACGGGGCCGGTGTGCATAGACTGTCGGCATGCGGCTGATGATTGCCGGGGGCGGCGGATTCCGGGTACCGCTGGTCTACCGGGCGCTCTGCGCGGGACCCTTCGCCGGACTGGTCCGGGAGCTGGTGCTGTACGACGTCGACCCCGGCCGCCTCGCCGCCATTAACGCGGTGCTGGCCTCGTTCGCAGAACAGGACGCGCCCCGCGCCGCCGCCCTTCCCGCCGTCCGGGCCACCACATCCCTGGCCGAGGCGCTGCGCGGCACGGACCTCGTCTTCGCCGCGATCCGCCCCGGCGGGACAGCCGGCCGCACCGCGGACGAACGGGTGGCCCTGGACCTGGGCCTCCTGGGCCAGGAGACCACGGGGGCCGGCGGCATCTCCTACGCGCTGCGCTCCATCCCCCGCATGCTGGACCTCGCTGCCCACATGCGCCGCTACTGCCCCGATGCGTGGCTGCTGAACTTCACGAACCCGGCGGGCATGGTCACCGAGGCCCTGGTTCCGGTGCTCGGCCGCAAGGTGGTCGGCATCTGCGATTCGGCCAGCGGGCTGGTGCACCGGGCGGCACTCGCCGCCGGCGTCGTGCTGCCCGAGGGAACGCTCGACGGCGTCGGGTACTACGGCCTGAACCATCTCGGCTGGCTGTACCGGCTGGAGTCCGGGGGCAGGGACAGGCTGCCCGGGCTGCTGGCCGACGCCGGCGCCCTGGCCGGCTTCGAGGAAGGCCGGCTATTTCCGCAGCCCTTCCTCGCTGACCTGGGGCGCCTGCCGAATGAATACCTCTATTACTACTACGAGACCGAACGTGCCCTGGCCGGCATCCAGTCCGCCGCCACGACACGCGGCGAGTCCATCGACCGGCAACAGTCCGAGCTCTATCCCCGGCTCGCGGCCGCCGGCCCGGAGGCCTACCCCCTGTGGAACGCCGCCCGCCGGTCCCGCGAGGAGGGCTATCTCGCCGAAGCCCGGGCCGCCGGCGAGCGCCGGGATGAAACGGATCTGGCCGGCGGCGGCTACGAACGGGTCGCCCTCGCCGTCATGCGCGCCCTCTCCGGCGGCGGCCCGGCGGAGCTGATCCTGAACACCCCCAACAGCACCGGCCAATCCGGCGCGGGCGACCCGGCCATCCCGGGGCTGCCGGCGGACGCCGTCGTCGAGGTCCCCTGCCAGGTGAGTCCCGACGGCGTCGTCCCCCTGCGGCAGGAACGCCCCGCACCGGCGCAACTCGCGCTGCTGCAGCAGGTCAAGGACGTCGAACGGCTCGTCGTGACGGCCACCAGCCGGGATGCCGGGACCACGGGGGCCGGGCGGCGGGACGCGGCCCTGGCGGCCTTCGCCCGGCACCCGCTGGTCGGCTCCGGGGACCTCGCGGGAAAACTGCTGGCCGGGTACGAGGACGCATTTCCGCAACTCCAGGAGCTCTGGCGCGGGAAGCAGTAGGTCCCGGACCTACAGCCTGCGGTACATCACGAGCAGGCCCACATAGCCCAGGCGCGGGTGCAGGAACGCGTCCGGGATGGTGGCCAGCACCTCGAAGCCCATGGACCGCCAGGCCGCAACGGCCCGGACATTGCTTTCCACGACGGCGTTGAACTGCATGGCGCGGAACCCGGCGGCCCGTGCCGCGTCCAGCGAGTAGGCGCACAGCGCGCGGGCCACCCCCTTGCCCCCGTGCGCCGGATGGACCATGTACCCGGCGTTGGCGACGTGGCTTCCGCCGCCGCCCTGGTTCGCGTGCAGCTCGCCGGTGCCCAGGATGACCCCTGCGAGCTCACCCCGCCCCGCCGCGACGAAGGTCTGGCCCGGGGTCTGCTTGAACCAGCGTTCGCGGGCCTGGTGCTCGGTGGTGTCCCGGTCCCAGGTGAAGGTTTCCCCGGCCCTGATGACGGGCTCAAGGATCTCCCAGACCGCAGGCCAGTCCGCGCCGGCGGCCGGGCGGATGACCCAGCCGGGGGCGGTGGATGCTGTCTGATCTTCTGTGCTCACAGCCGTCACGTTAGCAGCACGCCCGGCCCTGTGACCGGCGCCGCCCGCCGCCCTGTGAACCCGCGGGAACTTCAGGAGTAGTGTTTTATCGAAACGCAGATCCGGCAGTGTCCAACAGGGCGCCATCAGGACCTGTCCACGGGAGGGAGCAGAATGTCGCTGATCCGCCGCGTCGCCTTCCTCTCGCTGCACACCTCGCCGATGGAGCAGCCCGGTTCCGGTGACGCCGGGGGCATGAACGTCTACATCCGCGCCCTCGCCGCGGCCCTTGCCGATACCGGCGTCGAGGTGGAGATCTTCACCCGTTCCACGTCCGCCGGGCAGGCCGCCGTCGAACACCCCTCCCCCGGAGTTTGCGTCCACAACGTCCTGGCCGGCCCGGCCCGGAAGCTGCCCAAGGAGGAACTGCCCGGGCTGCTGCACAGCATGGTTGCCGAAATCGACCGGATCCGGCAGCTCCAGCCGCACGGCCGCTATGACGTGATCCATTCGCACTACTGGGTTTCCGGGGTGGCCGGGCTCGAGCTCGCCAGCCTGTGGGGACTTCCCCTCGTCCACACCATGCACACCATGGCCAAGGTGAAGAACATGCTGCTGGTTGCCGGTGAGCAGCCGGAACCGCGCCGGCGCGAGGACGGCGAGCAGCGCATTGTCGACGGCGCCACCCGGCTGATCGCCAACACGGGCACCGAAGCGGAGGAACTGGTCTCGCACTACAACGCGGACAACGACCACATCGATGTGGCCCCGCCGGGCGTGGACCTGGACATCTTCACGCCGGCGTTCCGCAGCCGGGCCCGGGCCGCCCACGGAGTGCCGCCGGGCCGCTTCCATCTGCTGTTCGCCGGGCGGATCCAGCGACTGAAAGGCCCGCAGGTCCTGATCAAGGCCGCCGCCCTGCTGCGGGCACGCCGCCCTGACATCGACCTTCAGCTGACTATCGTCGGGGCGGTCAGCGGGTCCCGGGACTTCGATCTGAAGTCGCTAATCAGCGCCGCCGGAATGGACGACGTCGTCACCCACCATCCGCCGGTCAGCGCTCCGAAACTGGCTGGCTGGTACCGGTCCGCCGACGTCGTGGTGATGCCCTCCTACAGCGAATCCTTTGGTCTCGTGGCCCTCGAAGCCCAGGCGTGCGGGACACCGGTGGTGGCCACCAAAGTCGGCGGTCTGTCCCGGGCCATCTTCGACGGCCGGACCGGGTTGCTCGTCGAGGGCCACAAGGCCGCGGACTGGGCCGATGCCCTGGAAGCCCTGTACGACGACCCGGCGACCCGCGAGGACATGGGCCGCGCGGCGTCACTGCATGCACAGGAATTCGGCTGGCAACGCACGGCAGCGATCACGCTGGAGAGCTACCACACGGCGCTGAGCCAGTATTTTGGAAACTTGACCATTCCGGTGGGCCACACGCCCTCCACCGGAACCGCGGGCCGCTGACAAGCGGCCTGAAACCACTGGCCGGTACACCCACCGACGCCACGAGAAAAAGGACAACGATGTCTGAAACCACGATTCCCGGATCCGCTGCCGCCGCCGCACCGTCCGGCGGCACCGCAGCGCTGAGTGACCTGGAGATCGCGCAGAAGGCCACGATGAAGCCCATCGAGGAGATTGCCGCCGCGGCCGGCATCAGCGCCGAGGCCATCGAGCTCTACGGCCGGTTCAAGGCGAAGATCGATCCGGCCAAGCTCGCGGGTTCGACGGCGGGCGGCCCGGCCCGCGCCCCGGGCAAGGTGGTGCTCGTCTCCGCGATGTCGCCCACGCCCGCCGGCGAGGGCAAGTCCACCACGACGGTGGGGCTGGCGGACTCCTTGGCCCGTGCGGGCCACAAGGTGATGATCGCCCTGCGCGAACCCTCGCTCGGCCCGATCCTGGGCATGAAGGGCGGCGCCACGGGCGGCGGCTACTCCCAGGTGCTGCCGATGGATGAGATCAACCTGCACTTCACCGGCGATTTCCACGCCGTCACCTCGGCAAACAACGCCCTCATGGCCCTCGTGGACAACCACATCTACCAGGGCAACGAGCTGAACATCGACCCGCGCCGGATGACCTTCAAGCGGGTGCTGGACATGAACGACCGTTCCCTGCGCGAGGTCGTGATCGGCCTGGGCGGTCCCACGCAGGGCATCCCGCGGCAGGACGGCTTCGACATCACCGTGGCCTCGGAGATCATGGCGGTCTTCTGCCTCGCCACGGACCTCGCCGACCTCCGGGATCGGCTGGGCCGCATCACGTTCGGCTACACCTACGACCGGCAGCCGGTCACAGTGGCCCAGCTGGGGGTCCAGGGCGCCCTGACCATGCTGCTCAAGGACGCCATCAAACCGAACCTGGTGCAGACCATCGCCGGGACCCCTGCCCTGGTCCACGGCGGACCGTTCGCCAACATCGCCCACGGCTGCAATTCCCTGATCGCCACCCAGACCGCCCGCAGCCTCGCGGACATCGTCGTCACCGAGGCCGGCTTCGGCGCGGATCTGGGCGCGGAAAAATACATGGACATCAAGTCACGCGTCGCCGATGTGGCTCCGTCCGCCGTCGTGATCGTGGCGACCGTCCGGGCCCTGAAGATGCACGGCGGCGTCGCCAAGGACCAGCTTAAGGAGCCCAACCTGGACGCGCTGGCTGCCGGCGTCGTCAATCTTCAGCGCCATGTCCGCAACGTGGAAAAGTTCGGCATCACCCCGGTAGTGGCGATCAACAAGTTCGCCACAGACACCCGCGAGGAGCTGGACTGGCTGCTGGAATGGTGCGCCGCGGAGGGCGTCCAGGCGGCCGTGGCCGATGTCTGGGGCCGCGGCGGGGGCGGCGACGGCGGTGACGAGCTCGCGGCCAAGGTCGCCGCGGCCATTGAGGCGCCGCACACCTTCCGGCACCTGTACCCGCTGGAGATGTCGGTGGAGGACAAGATCCGGACGATCGTGCAGGAAATCTACGGCGCCGACGGGGTGGATTTCTCCGTCCCGGCCCTTAAGCGGCTTGCGGAGATCGAGAAGAACGGCTGGTCGGGCTTCCCGGTGTGCATGGCGAAGACCCAGTATTCCTTCAGTGACGACGCGGGCAAGCTGGGCGCCCCGAAGGGTTTCACGGTGCATGTCCGCGACCTCATCCCCAAGACCGGCGCAGGCTTCATCGTGGCCCTCACCGGCGCGGTCATGACTATGCCGGGACTGCCCAGGGTCCCGGCCGCAATGCGCATGGACGTCGACGCCGGCGGCAACCCAGTCGGCCTCTTCTAGACCCGTTGCCCTATCACTTCTGGCTGCTATTTCCGGCGGATAGGGACCAAAAGTGATAGCGCAACGGGCGCCTGTGGATAACGCGAGCGGGGATCCGGCCTTCGGATAAGAATGGTCCGCATGCGACCACCAGCAGCTTTGCCTGCGCACCTCGCCTCGGCCCCTTTCACCGTCTATGAGGCGCGGGCTGCCACCCTGGGCAGCGCCCGGCTCCGTGCTTCCGACCTCGCGACGGCCGGCCGGTTGCTCTATCTGCCCACCGGCTGGGAGTTCGAACTCCGCGGGCTGGCGCGCGCCCTGTCAGCGGCAACGCCGGGTGCGTGGATTTCGCACCTTACGGCAGCCGTGTTGCTGGGGCTGTGGCTCCCCTCGTGGTATCGCGGGGTCCGGGAACTGCATCTCAGCAAGCCCAAGGCGCTGCCGCCGGTCCGGCGTGAGGGTGTGGTCGGGCATACCGTCCTGGTGTTCGACGACGAGCTCATGGTCTGGGACGGAATCCGGATGTCAACGCCCGCCCGGACCTGGCTGGACCTTGCCCGCATCCTGCCGCTGGAGGATCTCGTGGCGGTTGGCGACCAATTAGTGCGGCGGCCCCGCGTTGGTCTGGAGGACCGCACGGAGCCGTGGGCGACACTTCCCCAGCTCAGGGCGATGCTCACACGGCACCCGAAACTCAAAGGAATCGTGAAAGCGCGCCAGGCACTGGAGCTCATCCGGCCCGGCTCCGACTCCGCCCCGGAAACGTTCCTGCGCCTGGCGCTGACCGCCTCCGGGCTGCCGGAGCCCGAGCTGCAGCTCCGGATCGCGCCGGGCGACCCCTACTCCCCCGCGGCGGACCTCGGCTACCGGAGGCAAAGGGTCGCCATACAGTACGACGGCGGCCACCACCGCACACGCGAACAACAGACCCGCGACAACCGCCGTGACGAAACATTCAACGCGGCCGGCTGGCGTTACTTCAAGTTCAACGCCGACGATCTGGCGGATGACTTCCGCGGTGCGGTCCGACGGGTCCGGCTCGCGCTCCACTGCCGTTAAACGCCGGTTGCCCTATCACTTGTGGCGGCCAAACCAGGGGTTTGGGGACCGTAAGTGATAGGGCAACCAGGGGAGGCGGGAGGGGTTAGCGCTCCAGGTCCCCGCGGATGAAGGCCTCGACCTTGTCACGGGCGAGGTCGTCGTTGAACTGCTCCGGCGGGGACTTCATGAAGTAGCTCGACGCGGAGAGCAGCGGGCCGCCGATGCCGCGGTCCAGGCCGATCTTGGCGGCGCGGATGGCGTCGATGATCACGCCGGCGGAGTTGGGCGAGTCCCAGACCTCCAGCTTGTATTCGAGCGACACCGGGGCGTCGCCGAAGTTACGGCCCTCGAGGCGGACGAAGGCCCACTTGCGGTCGTCGAGCCACTGGACGTAGTCCGACGGGCCGATGTGGACGTCGCGCGGCGCGAGGTCGGCTTCCACGTTGGACGTGACGGCCTGCGTCTTGGAAATCTTCTTGGATTCGAGGCGGTCGCGCTCCAGCATGTTCTTGAAGTCCATGTTGCCGCCGACGTTCAGCTGGTAGGTGCGGTCCAGGGTGACGCCGCGGTCCTCGAACAGCTTGGCCATGACGCGGTGCGTGATGGTGGCACCGATCTGGCTCTTGATGTCATCGCCCACGATCGGGACACCCGCGGCCGTGAACTTATCCGCCCAGGCCTTGGTGCCGGCGATGAAGACCGGCAGGGCGTTGACGAAGCCGACGCCGGCGTCGATCGCGCACTGGGCGTAGAACTCGGCGGCTTCCTGCGACCCGACAGGCAGGTAGCAGACCATCACGTCGACCTTGGCGTCCTTGAGGGCCTGGACGACGTCGACCGGCTCTTCCGTGGACTGCTCGATGGTCTCGAGGTAGTACTTGCCGAGGCCGTCGAGGGTCGGGCCGCGCTGGACGGTGACACCTTTCGGCGGGACGTCGGCGATCTTGATGGTGTTGTTTTCGCTGGCCAGGATGGCGTCGGACAGGTCCAGGCCCACCTTCTTGCCGTCGACGTCGAACGCGGCGACGAACTCGACGTCGTTGACGTGGTATTTGCCGAACTCCACGTGCATCAGCCCCGGAATCGTGGCTGTGGGGTCGGCATCCCGATAGTACTCGACGCCCTGGACCAGCGAAGTGGCACAGTTACCTACGCCGACGATTGCAACACGAATCGGATGTGAAGACACGGAACTCCTTTGGGGACAACTTCATGTGCCCGGCGCGGAAGTACTCTGATGCACGACGGCGGCAGCGGACACGGCGCCGTACGGCGCCCTTAGCATTCTAGTCAACGGCACGGCGGCCTAAGTTGTTCCCGGCCGCCGCACCGTTTGTGTTAATTCCGGGCGGAGCGGGCTACTTCTGGGCCCACAGGTTGATGTCGGACTCGACGGCGAACTCGTCGATCGCCGCCAGCTCCGCGGCCGTGAAGCGGAGGTTGTTGATGGCGGACAGGGTGTCCTCGAGCTGCCGGACGCTGGACGCGCCGACCAGCGCGGAGGTCACCGGGGAGCCCTTGCCCTGCTCGCGCAGGATCCAGGCGATGGCCATCTGCGCGAGGGACTGCCCGCGGCTTTCGGCAATCCGGTGCAGGCCGCGCACCCGGTCCAGCTTGTCCTCAGTGATGCTGTGTTCGTCCAGGGATTTGTCCTGGGCGGCACGTGAATCGGCCGGGATCCCGTTCAGGTAGCGGTCGGTCAGCATGCCCTGCGCCAGCGGCGAGAACGCGATCGAGCCGGCCCCCACCTGTTCCAGGGCCTCGTACAGGTTGGGGCTGCCGTTTTCGGTCCAGCGGTTCAGCATGGAATAGCTGGGCTGGTGGATCAGCAGCGGGGTACCGAGCTCCTTGAGGATCCGGGCGGCCTCGAGGGTCTGTTCCGGGGTGTAGGAGGAGATGCCCGCGTACAGGGCTTTCCCGGAGCGGACGGCGTGGTCCAGGGCGCCCATGGTCTCTTCCATCGGCGTTTCCGGGTCGGGCCGGTGGCTGTAGAAGATGTCCACGTAGTCCAGGCCCATCCGGTCCAACGACTGGTCCAGGCTGGCGAGCAGGTATTTGCGGGAACCCCATTCACCGAACGGGCCCGGCCACATGTTGTAGCCGGCCTTGGTGGAGATGATGAGCTCGTCCCGGTAGGGCGCGAAATCGTCCCTCAGGTGGCGGCCGAAGTTGGTCTCGGCCGAACCGGCCAGCGGCCCGTAGTTGTTGGCCAGGTCGAAGTGGTTCACGCCGAGGTCGAAGGCCCGGCGCAGGATGGCGCGCTGGGTTTCGAAGGGCAAGTCGTCCCCGAAGTTGTGCCACAGGCCCAGCGAAATGGCGGGGAGCTTCAGCCCGCTGCGGCCCACGCGGCGGTACGGCATCGAGTCATAACGGGTGTCTGCTGCAACATAAGTCATACGTACTATCCTGTCCTATTTCGAAATGATGGCGGCGCTGTGGCCGGGCAGCTCGAGCTGGCCGCTGTCGAGGCGCACTGCGCTGTCGGTGGCCAGCAGGATCGAGGCCCCGGTAACGGCGAGCCGGCGCGGCCCGGCGGAGAAGTTCATGGCCACTTCCACGCTGCCGCGGCGCAGGCGCAGCCAGCCGTCGGCCTCGCTGAAGGCAACGGCGGTGTCCTCGAAGCCGAGTCCGGCGAGTTCCGGCGTCGAGCGCCGCAGCGCGATCAGCTGCCGGTACAGCTCCAGCAGGCGGGCGTGGTCGCCCTCGGCCGCTTCGGCCCAGTTGAGCCGGGAGCGCGTGAAGGTCTCCGGGTCCTGCGGGTCGGGCACGACGGCGGGGTCCCAGCCCATCCGCTCGAACTCCCGGATCCGGCCCTCCGCAGTGGCCTTCCCGAGTTCCGGCTCCGGGTGCGAGGTGAAGAATTGCCACGGGGTGGTGGCGCCGTATTCCTCGCCCATGAACAGCATGGGGGTGAACGGCGAGGTCAGGGTTGCGACGGCGGCAAGCGCCAGCTGCCCGTACCCCAGGGTCTGGGACAGCCGGTCACCGGTGGCCCGGTTGCCGATCTGGTCGTGGTTCTGGCTGCAGACCACCAGCGCTGCCGGGTGGACGACGCCGGTGTTGATGGGCCGGCCGTGGTGCCGGCCGCGGAAGCTGGAGTAGCTGCCGTCGTGGAAGTACCCATCCACCAGGACCTTGGCGAGGGCCTCGAGGGATTCGAAGTCCGCGTAGTAGCCCGTGGCTTCGCCGCTGACGTTGACGTGCACCGCATGGTGGAAGTCATCGCTCCACTGGCCGGCGAGGCCGTGGCCGTTGATGTTGCGCGGGTACAGCAGCCGCGGATCGTTGAGGTCGGACTCGGCGATCATCGTCGCAGGACGTCCGGTTTCGGCGGAGACTTCGTCCGCGAGCGCACCGAATTCCTCGAGCAGGTGGACAGCCCGCTCGTCCTTGAAGGCGTGCACGGCGTCGAGCCGCAGCCCGTCCACATGGTAGTCCCGCAGCCACATGGCGGCGTTGTCCAGGATGTAGCGGCGCACGACGTCGGACCCGGGGCCGTCGAGGTTCACCGAGTCGCCCCAGGTGTTGCCCTCCCCCGGCTTCAGGTAGGGCCCGAAACGCGGAAGATAGTTCCCGCTGGGGCCGAGGTGGTTGTAGACCACGTCCTGGATGACGCCCAACCCGGCGGCATGGGCGGCGTCGACGAAGCGCTGGTACGCGGCGGGTCCCCCGTAGCCTTCGTGCACGGCGTACCAGAGGACGCCGTCATAGCCCCAGTTGTGCGTGCCGTTGAAGCCGTTCACGGGCAGCAGCTCCACGAAGTCAATGCCGAGCTCCACGAGGTAGTCCAGCTTCCCGATAGCCGCATCCAGGGTCCCCTCGGGGGTGAAGGTGCCCAGGTGCAGCTCGTAGATCACGGCGCCCTGCAGCCCGCGGCCCTGCCACTGGCTGTCGGCCCACTGGTGACTCCCGGCATCGAACGTCCGGGACAGGGCGTGGACGCCGGCTGGCTGCCGCCGGGACCGGGGGTCAGGCAGGGGTGTGGTGTCCCCGTCGAGGAGGTAGCCGTAGTCGACATCCCCGGAAGCCGGGGCACCCGGGGCGGTCCACCAGCCGCCGGTGTCACCGCCGGCATCCCCGTCGCCGTCGGGCCGGCGGATCATCGGATACTGCCGGCCGTCGGCCAGCAGCGTCACGGTGCCCGCTTCCGGCGCCCAGAGGTCAAGGCGGTCATTTCCATCGGCAGGCACAGTGATCACAGCTTTCCGTTCGCGTTCAGGGGTTCAATCAGTGCTGGCGGGGACCAGCAGGGCCACCGGGTAGCTGGCCAGAATCGCGGCCAGCTCCACGGCGCCGGGGCCAAACGTGGCACCCGTCAGTTCATCCGTCATCGCAGAGGCAAGGACGACTGCGGTGTCCCGCCAGCCGCCCTGCTGCTCGAGTCCGCGCGGCAGCCGGGTAGCGAGAGTGACGGCGCCGGGGGCACCTGCGCTGCCGCGGTCGAAGCCGATCAGATGCCCCGCAGCTGCACCGGCTGCCGCAACCGGCGTGTAGCCGGTGAACAGCCCGGGCCGGTCGCGGCGCAAGCGCAAGGCCCGCGAAGTGACCAGGAGTTTCGCGGCCTCGTCGGTGTACGACGCCGGACGTTCGCCGGCGTCGAGCGCGGCCAGGGCCGCGCGCCGCGCACCGTAGTCGAACGGTCGCCGGTTGTCCGGATCGGTCAACGAACGGTCCCAGAACTCGGTGCCCTGGTAGACATCCGGGACTCCCGGCATGGTCAGCTGGACCAGCTTGGCGCCGAGCGAATTGACGGCATCAAAAGGCGCCAGGAGCTCCACGAGGGATTCCAGTTCCGCCCGGACGTCCGGGTTGTCGAAGGCCGCGTCGACGGCGGCGGCCAGCTTCTCCTCGAAGGCGGCGTCCGGGTCCAGCCAGTCGGTCGAGTTGCCGGCCTCGCGGGCAGCCTTCTGCGCATACGACTGAAGCCGCTCACGGTCCGCGGGCCAGGCACCGGCAATGGCCTGCCACAGCAGGTTGGCCAGCGGCCCGTCGGGCAGCGGCGCCAGTTCCTGCAGCCGGGCCAGGGCGGCCCGCCATTCCGGCGCCAGCTCCGCGAGCACGGAGATCCGGGCCCGGGTGTCCTCGCTGCGTTTGGTGTCATGGGTGCTCAGCGTGGTCATGGACAGCGGGATTTCGGCCTGGCGGCGCGTCATCCGGCGATGGAACTCGTCCGGCGCGACCGAGAACTCAGTCGGGTCGGCCCCGACCTCCGTCAGGGTGCCCAGCCGGGTGTAGCGGAAGAAGGCAGTGTCCTCCACACCCTTGGCCATGACCATGCCGGAAGTCTGCTGGAAGCGGCGGCCGAGTTCGGCGCCGTCCTCCGGACCGGCGTCGAGCAGCAACGGCAGCAGCAGCCCGACGGCGTCCGCCAGCTCCGGGCGACGGCGGACGGCTAGTTCGCACGCCGACTTCAGGATCTCAGCACCCACGGGCAGGTAGCTGCGGTAGACCGGGAAGGCGGCGATGATCTCGGACAGGGCGTCAGCGGCCTGTTCTCCGCTTAGTCCTGTTCCGGACGGCACCAGCCGCGCCAGCCGGAGCATCTCGGAGTGCAGGATCCCGTCCGTGATCCGGCGCTTGGTGCCCCGGATCATGTCCTCGTAGTCCGCGGCCTGGCCGCCGCGCAGCTCGGTGTCGAGGGCGTCGAGGGTTTCCCGCCCGGCGGGGTCAACGAAGAGCCGGTCGACGTCCGCGAGGGCGTCGTAACCGGTGGTCCCGTCGCAGTCGAAGCCGGCCGGGAGTTCCTCCCCCGGTTCAAGGATCTTCTCGATCAGCAGGTAGCTGCCGCCGGTGACCTCGCGGAGCCGGCGCAGGTATCCTTCCGGGTCGGCCAGCCCGTCCGGGTGGTCGATCCGGAGCCCGTCGACCAGACCCTCGCCGAACCAGCGGACAATCTCGGCGTGCGCCTCGTCGAAGACCTCCGGGAGCTCCACCCTGATCCCGGCGAGGCTGTTGACGGCGAAGAACCGGCGGTAGTTCAGGTCGGTGTCGGCCCGGCGCCAGCCGATCAGCTCGTAGTGCTGCCGGTCGTGGACCGCGCGGGGGTCATCGGCAGTGGAGTCACCTGCGGTATAGGTTCCCTCGGCGAGCGGGAAGCGGTGGTCGTAGTACCGCAGCTCCCCGTCCGTGATTTCCAGGGCGTCGACGTCGGAGTCCTCCCCCAGTACGGGGATCCGGATGCGGCCGCCGCCGGAGTCCCAGTCGACGTCGAACGCCGTGGCGTAGCGGGACTGCTGTCCCTCCTTGAGCAGGGACCACCACCACGGGTTCTGCGCGGGGGTGGCGACGCCGACGTGGTTGGGCACGATGTCGACCAGCACGCCCATGCCGGCCTCCCGGGCCGCCCGTGACGCGGCGGCGAGGCCTTCGGCGCCGCCGCGGTCCGGGTCGATCGCGGAGGGGTCGGTGACGTCGTAGCCGTGGTCCGAGCCCTTTTCCGCGGTCAGGATCGGCGAGAGGTAGATCCAGTCCACGCCGAGCGACTTCAGGTAGGGCACGGTCCCGGCAGCATCCTGCAGGGTGAAGCCGGGCCGGATCTGCAGCCGGTAGGTGGAGGCGGGGGTCCTCACTGAGCGGTAGCTTTCGCGGCGCTGGTTGCGGCGGCCTCCTCCTGGGCCTCCACCATGTCCTCGTGGGCTTCCTCGTGCTCGGCCATGGAAGCCAGCGAAGCGGCCGCGGAGTAGTCCACTTCCACCTCGGGGCCGGAGTGTGCCCGGAGCACCACCATCGACTTCGCCGCCAGCTTCACCACAGAGCCGGCCTTGAGCGGTTCCTCGGTGTCGGCCTGGTCCGCGGTGTCCACCAGCACGTCCCAGAACCGTGAGTACTCCTCGGTCGGCAGCGCAAAGTCCACGTCGTCGTCGTGGGCGTTGAAGCACAGCACGAAGCTGTCGTCGGTGATCCGGCGCCCGCGGGAGTCCTGCTCCTGGATGCCGTGGCCGTTGTAGAACACGCCGATGGTCCGGCCGAAGCCGCTGTCCCAGTCCTCCGGGAGCATTTCGGTGCCGTCCGTCGTCAGCCAGACGATGTCCGGCAGCTTCTCGCCCTCGCCGCGGCGCACGGGGCGGCCGTCGAAGAAGCGGCTGCGCCGGAACGTCGGGTGGTCGTGGCGGATCTTGTTGACGACTGCGGTGAACTCCACCAGCGGCTGGTCCATCGCGTCCCAGTGGATCCAGCTCAGGTCGGAGTCCTGGCAGTAGGTGTTGTTGTTGCCCTGCTGGGTGCGGCCGAGTTCGTCGCCGTGCAGGAGCATCGGGACACCCTGTGAGAGCAGCAGGGTCGCGATGAAGTTGCGCTGCTGGCGGGCGCGGAGGGTCAGGACGTGGTCGTTGTCCGTGTCCCCTTCCTCGCCGCAGTTCCAGGAGCGGTTGTGGGATTCGCCGTCGTTGTTGCCTTCGCCGTTGGCGTCGTTGTGCTTCTCGTTGTAGGACACGAGGTCGCGCATGGTGAAGCCGTCGTGGGCCGTGACGAAGTTGATCGAGGCCACCGGACGCCGGGCCGAGCTTTCGTAGAGGTCGGCCGAGCCGGTCAGGCGGGAAGCGAACTCGCCCAGGGTCGAGGGCTCGCCGCGCCAGAAGTCACGGACCGTGTCGCGGTATTTGCCGTTCCACTCAGTCCACTGCGGCGGGAAGTTGCCCACCTGGTAGCCGCCCGGGCCGATGTCCCACGGCTCGGCGATCAGCTTGACCTGGGAGACGATCGGGTCCTGCTGGATGAGTTCGAAGAAGGTGGACAGCTTATCGACGTCGTAGAACTCGCGGGCCAGGGTGGAGGCGAGGTCGAAGCGGAAGCCGTCGACGTGCATTTCCGTCACCCAGTAGCGCAGGGAGTCCATCAGCAGCTGGAGGGAGTGCGGGTGCCGGACGTTCAGGGAGTTTCCGGTGCCGGTGTAGTCCATGTAGTGCTTCAGGTCGTCGTCGACCAGCCGGTAGTAGGCCTGGTTGTCGATGCCCTTGAAGGACAGCGTGGGGCCGAGGTGGTTGCCTTCCGCGGTGTGGTTGTAGACGACGTCCAGGATCACCTCGATGCCGGCCTTGTGCAGATCGCGGACCATGGCCTTGAATTCCTGGACCTGGTGCCCGACGTCGCCGGAGGAGCTGTAGGTGTTCTGCGGCGCGAAGAAGCCGATGGTGTTGTAGCCCCAGTAGTTGTTGAGGCCCTTCTCCTCGAGCGTGCCGTCGTTGACGAACTGGTGCACGGGCATCAGTTCGATCGCGGTGACGCCCAGCTTCTTCAGGTGGTCGATCACGGCCGGGTGCGAGACGCCGGCATAGGTGCCGCGCTGCTCTTCGGGGACCTCCGGGTGGAGCTCGGTCAGGCCCTTGACGTGGGCCTCGTAGATGACCGACTGGTGGTAGGGGATGCGCAGCTGGCGGTCGCCGTCCCACTCGAAGAACGGGTTGATGACCACGCCGTGCATGGTGTGCGGCGCCGAGTCGGCGTCGTTGCGGGAGTCGGGGTCGCCGAATTCGTAGGTGAAGAGCGCCGGGTCCCAGTCGATCTGGCCCTGGACGGCTTTGGCGTAGGGGTCCATCAGCAGTTTGTTGGGGTTGAAGCGGTTGCCGTGCTCGGGTTCGTACGGGCCGTGGACCCGGTAGCCGTACTTCTGTCCCGGCTGGATGTGCGGCAGGTAGCAGTGCCACACGTAGCCGTCCACCTCGGTCAGCTCGATCCGCGTCTCGCTCAAATCATCAGCAAGGATGCACAGCTCCACCCGCTCGGCGCGTTCGCTGAACAGGGCAAAATTGGTGCCGGTGCCGTCAAAGGTGGCTCCCAGCGGGTAAGCCGTTCCGGGCCAGACTTCCATGTGTACTCCTCGTGCGTGGCGAAAATTCTCTAGATAGACTACTGGTAAGTAGGATTACTAATTGACTCAGCGCACTGGCGCGCGCGTTTATTACACTTTTGTCATGACCTCCCGGACGGATTTCGCCACGTCCGACGCCGTCACCGGCCCGCCGTGCGAGGCGCGGCTTCCGGCCCGGCCGTGGACGCTGGCGGCCAGCGCCGCGATGGCGGCCCAGCGGTCGGCGGCAGGGATGCCATGGGCGGCGAACGCCCCGGCGTTTTCGGCCAGCTGCGCCAGCAGGGACCCCAGCACACCCGCCAGGACATCGCCGCTGCCGGCCGTTGCCAGCCAGGGAGTCGCCTCGGCCTGGCTGAAGACGGTACCCGACGGTGCGGCCACCAGTGTCGTGGCGCCCTTGAGCAGCACGGTGGCGCCGGTCAGTTGACCGGCACGCCGTGCGGCCGCAAGGGTGGCGTCCTCCACCTCGGGGCGGCCGGGTTCTGCGCCGTAGCGGGCCAGCAGGGCGGCAAGTTCTCCGGCGTGCGGCGTCAGCACGAACTGCGGGGCGAGCTCGAGGGGCAGGGCCGGCAGGGCCCCGGCGTCGGCCACGACGGGAAGCCCGGTGGCCGCGGCGTCGCGGACGCGCTCCAGCTGCTCGTGGGCCTGCTCATCGAGGCCCGGCCCCAGGAGCCAGGCCTGGACGTGGGTATCCGCGGCGCTGCCGGAGCCGCACACGACTTCCGGGCAGGACCGGCGGACCAGGTCGGCGACATCCGGCGGCCCGAGGTAACGCACCATGCCCACCCCGGAGGCCAGCGCGCCGCGGCAGGCCAGCACGGCGGCGCCGGGATACTGCTGAGAGCCGGCCACGACGCCCAGAACGCCGCGGGAGTACTTGTGGGACCGCCGTCCGGGATGGGGCAGGAGCGTCGTCAGGTCCTCGGCTTCGAAGCGGCGCAGGGCCGGCTCAGGCAGGGCCGCCTCGATGCCGATCGGAATGACCTGGACGCGGCCGGCGAAGTCCGCGCCCGGATCGGCCAGTAGACCGGCTTTGGCGGCCCCGAAGGTCACGGTGACGTCCGCGCTGAGCACGGGAGCGTGGGCAACGCCGGTATCGGCGTCCACGCCGCTGGGGATGTCGCAGGCCACCACGAGTCCGGAGTGCGAATGTCCTGGCGCCTGTATCAGCGCATCCATCAGCGCCGCGGCGGAGCCCCGGAGCCCGCCCTGCGCACCGGTGCCAAGCACCGCATCTATGACAACGCCGGCTCCGGCAGCGGCCTCCGCCGCAACGGCGACGTTCTCCGGCGTCAGGCGGAGCACCCGGCCGCCGGCCGCCTCGAAGGCTGCGAGTCCGTCCGGGTGGGCCTCCCCCATGGTGAGTACCGCCGTCGTCCGCATGCCGCGGCGGGCCAGCATGGCCGCCGCGAACAGACCGTCCCCGCCGTTGTTGCCTTTGCCGGCGAGCACCGTGACACTGGCGCCGTAGAGGCGCCCGCCGCGGGCCTGGACTTCGCGGACCACGGCGTTAGCCAGCCCATACGCAGCCCGCTGCATGAGAACAGCGCCCACACCAGTTCCCAAACTTGAGTCAAGAAGCCGCTTTTCAACGGTTCGTATCTGGGTTCCGGTGTAGGCGCTGATCATGGTCTCAGTCCATTCTCGGTGCTGTCGCTGCGGGAAGTCCGGCTCTTGTCAGGCGTCTACAGCTCAGCCTTCGGCGATGACCGTCGCCGTGGCAATGCCGCCGTCGTGGCTGATCGACAGGTGCCAGCGTTTGACACCTTTCGACTCCGCGACAGCCAGCACCGTGCCCTTGACCTGGACGGTGGGCCCGTTCTGGTCCAGCCCGATCCAGCAGTCCTGCCAGTTCATGCCGGCCGGAGCGCCGAGGACCTTGGCCACGGCCTCCTTGGCGGCGAACCGGGCAGCCAGGGAGCGGGTGTTCAGTTCGCGCTCCGCGGGGACGAACAGCCGGTCGCGCAGCCCAGGGGTGCGCTCCAGCTGCCGGCCGAACCGTTCAATGTCTACGACGTCTACGCCAATGCCAACAATCATGGCGTTATTCTACGGTCACGCTCTTGGCCAGGTTGCGAGGCTGGTCGACGTCGTAACCCTTGGCGGAGGCCAGGGCAAGGGCAAAGATCTGCAGCGGGACCGTGCTGAGCAGCGGAGCCAGCAGCGTCGGGGTCTCCGGGATGTAGAAGACGTGCTCGGCGTAGGCCTTGACGGCCTCGTCGCCTTCCTCCGCAATCACGATCGTCTTGGCGCCGCGCGCCCGGACTTCCTGGATGTTGGAGACCACCTTCGCGTGCAGCGAGTCGCGGCCGCGGGGCGAGGGAACCACCACGAAGACGGGCTGGCCTTCCTCGATCAACGCAATCGGGCCGTGCTTGAGTTCACCGGCGGCAAAGCCCTCGGCGTGGATGTAGGCGAGCTCCTTGAGCTTGAGCGCGCCCTCCATCGCCACCGGGAAGCCGACGTGGCGGCCCAGGAACAGCACGGACTTGGCGTCGGCCATGGACTGGCCGAGCTCCTTGATCTGCGCCTCGTTGTCGAGGATCTGCTGGATCTTGGCCGGGATCTTGTTGAGGTCCGCAAGGATGTCCTTGATCTCGCCCTGGAACTTGTTGCCGCGCAGCTGGGCCAGGTAGAGGCCCAGGAGGTAGGCGGCGGTGATCTGCGCCAGGAAGGCCTTCGTGGAGGCGACGGCGATTTCCGGGCCGGCGTGGGTGTACAGCACGGCATCGGATTCGCGCGGGATGGTGGAGCCGTTGGTGTTGCAGATCGAGACCGTCTTGGCGCCCTGTTCCTTGGCGTAGCGGACGGCCATCAGGGTGTCCATGGTCTCGCCGGACTGGGAGATCGAGACGATCAGGGTGTTCCCGTCCACGATCGGGTCGCGGTAGCGGAATTCGTGGGAGAGCTCCACTTCCGTGGGGATCCGGCACCAGTGCTCGATCGCGTACTTGGCGACCTGGCCGGCGTAGGCGGAGGTTCCGCAGGCCAGGACGATGATCTTGTCGACGTTCTTAAGCAGTTCAGGGTCAACCCGGAGCTCGTCGAGGGTCAGCTTGCCGTTGATGTCCGAGCGGCCCAGCAGGGTCTGCAGGACGGCGTCCGGCTGGTCGTGGATTTCCTTTTCCATGAAGGACGGGAAGCCGCCCTTTTCCGCCGAGGCCGGATCCCAGTTGACGTGGTATTCCTTGCCTTCGGCCGGGGCGCCGTAGAAGTCGGTGATTTCCACGGTGTCGGCGGTGATGGTGACGATCTGGTCCTGGCCGAGTTCGACGGCGCGGCGTGTGTAGTCGATGAAGCCGGAGACGTCGGAGCCGAGGAAGTTCTCGCCGTCACCGAGGCCCACGACGAGCGGGGAGTTGCGGCGGGCCGCCACGACGACGTCGGGCTGGTCCGCGTGTACGGCGAGGAGGGTGAAGGCGCCTTCGAGGCGCTGGCAGGCGAGCTGCATGGCCTTGGTGAGGCCGCCCTTCGAGGGGTCGCCCTGGAGCTGGTTCCGGTAGATGTCGCCCAGGAGCGCGGCGGCAACTTCGGTGTCAGTCTCGGAGAGGAACGTCACTCCCTTGCGCACGAGCTCCAGCTTGAGCTCGGCGAAGTTTTCGATGATGCCGTTGTGGATGACAGCCAGCTTGCCCTCATCGGCGAGATGCGGGTGGGCGTTCCGGTCTGTCGGTCCGCCGTGGGTCGCCCAGCGTGTGTGACCGATGCCGGTCAGCGAGTCCGGCAGCGGGTTGGCCTCGAGTTCGGCAATCAGGTTGATCAGTTTGCCCGACTTCTTGCGGGACGAAATAGTCCCGTCCGCCACGACGGCGATGCCTGCAGAGTCGTAGCCCCGGTATTCCAGGCGCCGCAGTCCCTCAAGGACAACGTCCAGGGCATTGTGAGTATTTACCCGGCCAGCGGAGTGGCCCACATATCCAACGATTCCACACATGGACTCAAGCCTAGCGGGTTTCCGGGACAGCGGACGTAGGATGAACGGCCACACCACGCCGCCCGCCGCGCGCACGGGGCCCGCCTGCCGCCCGCACGGGGCCCGCCTGCCGCCCGGGCAGGACCGCCCATTTCGCTCTCGGCCCGGCGGAGGGCAGAATCTCTAGGGTGACTTTGCAACGCAATGAAGCGAACGGCGACGGCGTCTCCCCGTTCGTGGAGCTGGACCGGCAGACCTGGTCCCGGCTCGCTGCCCAGATGGAGCAGCCCCTCAACGAGGAGGACGTGCTCCGTCTCCGCGGCCTCGGCGATCCCTTGGATATGAAGGAAGTCCGCGAGGTCTACCTCCCGCTGTCACGGCTGCTGCACCTGTATGTTGAGGCTGCCGGCCAGCTCCACGCGGCAACCACCACCTTCCTGGGCGAGCAGACCCAGCGCACCCCGTTTGTGATCGGCGTCGCCGGTTCGGTGGCCGTGGGCAAGTCGACCATCGCCCGTGTGCTCCGTGAGATGCTTCGCCGCTGGCCCGGCACCCCCAATGTTGAGCTCATCACCACGGACGGCTTCCTCTACCCCCTGGCGGAACTCAAGCGGCGCCAGCTGCTCGAACGCAAGGGATTCCCTGAGTCCTATGACCGCCGGGCCCTGCTGCGTTTTGTGAGCGAAATCAAAGGCGGCGCGGAGGAGGTCCGGGCGCCCTGGTACTCCCATGTGACCTATGACATCGTCCCGGGCAAGGAAGTGGTGGTGCGCCGCCCCGACGTGCTGATCGTCGAGGGGCTGAACGTCCTGGCGCCGGCCCGGCCGCGGCATGACGGCCGGCAGGGCCTGGCCCTGAGTGACTTCTTCGATTTTTCCATCTATGTTGATGCCAAAACGTCCTACATCGAGGAGTGGTACGTGGACCGCTTCCGCAAACTTCGGACCACGGCGTTCGCGCAGCCGGACTCCTACTTCCACCGCTATGCCACGCTCTCGGACGCCGAGGCGGAACAGACAGCCCGCGAGATCTGGAAGCGCATCAACGAGCCGAACCTTGAGGAGAACGTGCTGCCCACCCGCGGGCGGGCGCAGCTGGTCCTCACCAAAGACTCCGACCACTCCATTCGGCGCATGCTGCTGCGCAAGGTCTAGCACACGTGTGCTACGACGGTTCCGGGGAGTGGCCGGTGGCGGCGGAGACCACCCCCGGCACGCCCGGCAGGCGGGCCTTCAACCGCCTGCTGCTGGCAGGAACCGGACTCGCAGCCCTGAGCGCCTGCACCCCGGAGGGGTCCGGGCTGACGCCGTCGGCCCCGGCCTCCATGTCACTGACGTCGGCGGGCAACACCACGACGGCGTCCGCCGGCCCCGGTGCCACCCCGTCCGCTGAGCCCGTGCCGGGCAGTCCCGCCGCGACGACCCCGGCATCCATCCCGCTGGCCCCGGCGCCCTCCGCCGCCGCCCCCGCGGCACGCCACTCCCTCACCGATCCGGCGAGCCCGTGGGTGGTGGTGAACAAGCACCGGCCGCTCTCCCCCGCCGATTTCGTCCCGGCCGACCTCGTCCAGCCCCGCGTGCGTTTGGCCACCTCGGGCGAAGCGGCACTGCTCAACAGCACGACGGCGGGAGCGGCGGAAACGATGTTCGCGGCGGCAGCAGCCGGCGGCGTCGTCCTTACCCTCGCGAGCGGCTACCGCTCCTTCAACACCCAGGTCGCCACCTATAACAGCTGGGTGAACACAGAGGGCCAGGCCGCGGCGGACACCGCCTCCGCGCGGCCGGGCTATTCGGAACACCAGACGGGCTGGTCCTTCGACATCGGCGACGGCAGCGGCCGGGACAGCTTCACCCCGGCCTTCGCCAACCAGCCGGCCGCGGTTTGGGCGAAGGCCAACGCCCACCTATTCGGCTTCGTGGTGCGCTACCCGTGGATGTTCCATGGGATCACCGGATATTACTACGAGCCCTGGCACCTGCGCTTCGTGGGCGTGGAGGCGGCGGCCGACATGAATGCCCGGGGCATTGCGACCCTCGAGGAGTACTTCGGACTCGAAGCTGCCCCGGGGTACCTGTAGCGGCCCTACACGGACCTCGCTGCTTACCTGCGTGACACAGGGCGTTCACGCGGCTGGGCTAGCGTGGGGACATGCTGACAGGATTCAAGAACTTCATTCTCAAGGGCAACGTCGTGGACCTTGCCGTTGCAGTCGTCATCGGCGCCGCGTTTGGCGCCGTGGTAACGGCACTGGTCCAGAGCGTCCTCATGCCCTTCATTGCGGGCCTGGTCGGTTCGCCCAACTTCGACAGCTTCGCCGTCGTGACCCTGAACGGCAACGACATCAAGTTCGGGGTGCTGCTAACGGCGATCGTCAACTTCCTGTTGGTCGCGGCCGCCATCTACTTCGTTGTTGTGGTGCCCATGAACCACATGATCGAACGGCGCAACCGCCGCCTCGGCATCAACGCGGACGTCAAGGAAGAAGCGGCCGAGGATCCGCAAATTGCCTTGCTCACCGAAATCCGCGACGCCCTCCGGACTGATCGCACCGTGTAATAACCCGGCACAAAACCTCGACACACAACAATGGCGCGCCCCTTGGGGGACGCCATTGTTGTTTGTGTCGGCTACGGGTCCGGCTTAGTCGGAGACAAGCACCAGGGCCAGCTCGGTCCGGACCACCTGCGCCAGGCGTTCCGCGACGTCCTGGGCGGTTTCCTGCGACGCTGCTTCAACCATGACGCGCACCACCGGTTCGGTGCCGGAGGGGCGCAGGAGCACGCGGCCGGCGTCGCCGAGCTCGGCTTCGGCCAGGGCCACGGCCTCCGCCACGGCGTCGTCGCCCTTGACGCGGGTGCGGTCCACGCCCCTGACGTTAATCAGGACCTGCGGGAGTTTGGTCATCACCGCAGCCAGTTCCTTCAGCGGGCGGCCCGTGAGGGCCACCTGTGCGGCAATCTGCAGGCCGGTGAGGACGCCGTCGCCTGTCGTGGCATGGTCGGCAAAGATGACGTGGCCGGACTGCTCGCCGCCGAGGTTGAAGCCGCCTTCGCGCATCCCTTCCAGGACGTAGCGGTCGCCCACACCGGTTTCGAGCAGGCTGATGCCGGCCTCACGCAGAGCGATCTTGAGTCCGAGGTTGCTCATCACGGTCGCCACCAGGACGTCGTCCTTGAGCTTGCCCGAAGCCTTCAAGGCCACGGCGAGGATGGCCATGATCTCATCGCCGTCGACTTCGCCGCCTTCGTGGTCCACTGCCAGGCAGCGGTCCGCGTCGCCGTCGTGGGCAATGCCCAGGTCTGCGCCGTGGTCCAGGACCGCCTGCTTCAGCGGCCCCAGGTGGGTGGACCCGACGCCGTCATTGATGTTAAGGCCATCCGGTTCGGCACCGATGACAATGACGTCGGCGCCGGCATCCTTGAAGACCTGGGGGGAACAGCCGCTCGCCGCACCATGGGCACAGTCCAGCACCACCTTGAGCCCGTCCAGGCGGTGCGGCAGCGTGCCCAGCAGATGCACGATGTAGCGGTCTTCAGCGTCGGAGAAGCGCTGGATCCTGCCGACATCTCCCCCAACCGGGCGGAAAGGCTCTTTGCTGAGCTGTTCCTCGATGGCGTCTTCCACAGCGTCAGGGAGTTTCTGTCCGCCACGGGCGAAGAACTTGATGCCGTTGTCCGGGGCGGGATTGTGCGAAGCGGAAATCATCACGCCGAAATCCGCGTCCAGGTCCGCCACCAGATACGCCGCGGCCGGGGTCGGGAGCACGCCGGCGTCATAAACGTCGATCCCGGAGCTGGACAGCCCTGCTTCCACGGCGGCCGCGATGAACTCACCGCTGGCGCGGGGGTCGCGCGCAACCACGGCACGCGGCCGTGTTCCGCTGGTATTGCGGTCATGGCCGAGCACGACGGCGGCGGCCTGGGCCAGCTGCAACGCCAACTCGGCCGTCAGCAGCCCGTTAGCCAAACCCCGGACACCATCTGTTCCAAATAATCTAGACATCGTGTCAAGTTTAGACGATGCAGGGGCCGCCTGCGGGCCGCGGCCCGACGCGACGAGGTTTCAAGGGACCGATGTCCAGGCTTCGCGGGAACCCTGCGTGGGGCGGAGAAGAGCTGTTTCGGTACAAAAGGGGAAGCCGACTACTTGGTTTTCCATTCCCGTGTACTCTATTTCTCCAAAACACTCGCCAGCCAATCAGTAGCCGTTTAGGCTTCGACGCATGACACCTAGCTCTGGGGGCTTGGCGCTCGAAATCGTGGTACCGGTCTTTAACGAACAATTGGTACTCGAAAACAGCATCACAAAGCTCGCGACGTATTTATCGCAGGAAATGCCATCGACGTGGCAAATTACCATCGCGGACAATGCCAGCACGGACAATACCGCTGCTATTGCCACGCGGCTGGCCTCGCAATTACCTAACGTCGCCTATCGCAGGCTTGACGTTAAGGGCCGCGGTTTCGCCCTGCGCGATGCCTGGGGGGCCTCCTCCGCCAAAGTCCTTGCCTACCTGGATGTGGACCTCTCAACGGACCTCGCGGCGTTGCCGCCACTGGTGGCTCCCCTGTTATCCGGACATTCGGATATCTCCATTGGCACCAGGCTCGGCCAGAGTTCCAGGGTCAGCCGCGGCCCCAAGCGTGAGTTTATTTCCCGGTCCTACAACTATCTCCTCAAAAGGACCATGCAGGTGAGGTTCTCTGACGCGCAATGCGGGTTCAAAGCTATCCGCGCCGACGTAGCGCGGAAGCTGCTGCCGCATGTCGAGGACAACGGCTGGTTCTTTGACACCGAACTGCTGATTATCGCGGAGCGCTCCGGCCTGCGGATTCACGAGATTCCCGTGGATTGGGTAGACGACCCGGACAGCAGGGTCGATATTAAGCAAACTGCGCTGGATGACCTGCGCGGCCTGGTCCGCGTTGCAGGATCGCTGGTGCGGGGAACTATTCCGGTCCAGGCCATTTACGCGGAACTGGGCCGCAGGCCCATAGTCCCGCCTGGCCGGCCTAGTTTCTTCGGCCAGGTACTCCGTTTCGGATTGGTGGGAGCGGCTTCCACCATAGCTTTTGCCTTGCTCTATCTGGCCCTTCAGGCACCTTTTGGCGCACAGCAGGCGAACTTCCTGGCGCTGCTTCTGACCGCCGTCGGCAATACCGCAGCCAACCGCAGGTTCACGTTCGGCATTAGCGGCCCGGCAAGGCTCTTCACCCAGCAGTTCCAGGGACTAGTGGTCTTCCTTCTCGCCTGGACTATTACCTCGTCCGCACTGACCATTCTTCATGCCGTCAATGTTGACGCTGCGCCGAGCCACGAGCTCCTTATCCTGACTGGGGCGAATGTTCTCGCGACGCTTCTCAGGTTCGTTTTGCTGCGGGTCTGGGTGTTCCGGGTCCGCCGCAGCGATGAACTGTCTTACGGTCTCACCTTGAACCCGGCCCAGGAACCAGTCCGTTGACGCTGGTCACGGCCTCAGGGGCCGCGAGACAAGCGACCGAGTACCCGGAGCAAGGATCGCCCCGGTGGGAGCGGGTGGGGCTGGCGTCGCTCCTTGCAGCCACTGCAATATTCTTTCTGTGGGGGCTCGACAGCAATGGCTGGGCCAATCCCTACTATTCGGCGGCTGCGCAGGCAGGTTCCAAGGACTGGACCGCATTCTTCTTCGGGTCTTTTGAGTGGGGCAATCTCATCACCGTCGACAAGACGCCGCTAAGCATTTGGGTGATGTCGCTGTCCGTCAGGCTGTTTGGTCTGAACAGCTGGAGCCTCCTGATGCCTCAGGCGTTGATGGGGGTCGCCACAACCTATCTGATCTACAAAATTGTGCGTCGCGGTTTCGGTGCCGCGCCGTCATTGTTGGCCGGGGCCATCTATGCGGCCACCCCTGTCGTGTTCCTCATGTCCCGGTTCAATAACCCGGAACCGCTGATGGGTCTCTTGACCGTCGGGACTGCCTATATCGCACTGAAGGCCATGGACAGCGGGAAGCTGAGGACCTTTGCCGCCGCCGGTCTACTGCTGGGATTGGCCTTTATGGCCAAACAGGCCCAAGCGTTGGTGATGGTTCCGGCCCTGTGCAGTGCGGTGCTCATGTTCAGCCACGGCCGCATGGGCTCGCGGGTACGGCAGCTGTTGACGGCGGCAGCGGCGCTGCTCGTGACGTCCACGGCTTGGCTCGCGGCGGTGGAACTGACACCAGCCTCACAGCGGCCGTACATCGGAGGATCGGCGAGTAACAGCGCCCTTGAATTGACGCTCGACTACAACGGGCTGGGTCGATTCATCCTGATTCCGATAACGGTTTCGGGTGATCGTCCGAGCCCGGGCAATGACGAGCTCGCACCCTACAACGGCGGGTTCTCCCGAATGTTCGATGGAAACTTCGCTCCCGAAATCGCGTGGCTGTTGTTTCCTGCCATTGCGCTCGGAATTGTCCTGGTGGCGCTCAACCGCGCATTAACCTTTGGCGAGGCGCAAAAGAGGGTCGCAATCCTGGCGGTTGTCTGGTTCGTCACGGCATTCCTCCTCCTCTGCTATATGGGAACCATGATCCACACGTACTACACGTTTTCTCTTGCCGCCCCAGTGGCGCTTGTAGTTCCCATTGGACTTTCCGTTCTCTGGCAAAGAAGAGACAGATGGGTAGTCCGGCTCATTGGCGCGGTCGTAGTGGGCGCTTCGACGTACATGGCCTTGCGGATCCTCAACTACAGCGACGAATGGCCTCTGTGGTTCCGAGCGGTGGTTGTCCTGAGCGGTGCTGTCGCCACGGCAGGCTGGCTTTGGAGCAGGTCGCTGAAGTGGAGGCGGGCTACATTGGCTGTCGTTGCCGTGAGTCTCTTGGCGGGACCCCTCGGGGCAAACGTCTACACCATGTCCGCCCCGCAAAAGGGCACCAACCCACAATCCGGCCCCGTCGCCAACGACCCGAGGGCGATCTCCAGTCACATGGTGGGAGTCAAGGCCGGGAATCCGGCCTGGGCCACGCAGACTGCCTTTGGGGCCGTGCCTTCCGAATCGGTCTTGGGGCTGCTGCGGCAGACGGCGGGTGAGCAGGACTGGGCGGCTGCAACCTACTCGGCCCAGAATGCGGCCCTCTACCAGCTAGAGTCAGGGCAGCCGGTGATCCCGCTGGGAGGCTGGCTTGGTACTGATCCAGCTCCCACCCTTGACCAATTCCGGGAGTTGGTGTCGAACGGGAGAATAGGCTACTTCATCTGGCAACAAGATCTGCTGGACCGGAGGGAACTGAGCCTGGAAACCATAGAGATCTCCCATTGGGTGCAGGATAACTTCAAGGAGCAAACAATTGACGGTGTCCGACTCTACGACCTCCGAAACTGACACAAACGCTCCAGCCTCCGGCGGGTCCAGGGCCAGCACCGATTCATTCTCCACCCGCAGCCGATCTGCCCTGAGAAGCATCTGGCAGGGCCCAACGGACCGCCAGCCCTGGGAACGCCCGGCACTTTTCGCGCTTCTATTGTGCGCGTCTTTGCTTTATGTGTGGAGACTGGATCAGAACGGCTGGGCGAATGCCTATTATTCAGCCGCCGTCCAGGCCGGCCAGCATAATCCGTCAGCCTTCTTCTTCGGGTCCTTGGACTGGGGCAATTCAATCACCGTGGACAAGCCTCCACTGAGCCTCTGGTTTATGGGGGCCTCTGTCTGGCTCTTTGGCCTCAACACGTGGTCATTACTGCTGCCGCAAGCTCTCCTGACCGTCGGCAGCACCTTCATCGTCTACGCGTTGGTGCGCAGATGTTTCCCCTCATATTGCGCCCTTCTGGCTGGCGCGATCTTCGCCCTAACGCCAATCACCGTTCTGCTCGCACGCTACAACAATCCCGATCCCTTGATGATCTTCCTGATGCTGTCGGCGGTTTATGCCGGTGTCCGCGCAACCGAGGAGGCCAGGCCACGGATGCTTTTTCTGGCCGCCCTGCTGCTGGGCCTGGGCTTTATGACAAAACAGCTCCAGGCTTTCCTGGTCCTCCCGGCCCTCGTCTTGGTCTTTCTCGTTCTTGCTCGGATTCCTTGGCCGAAGCGGATGTTGGCCATCGCCGGTTCAGGCGCGATACTCATCTGTGTTTCCCTGGCCTGGCCCCTGGCCGTGGATCTCACGCCGGCCGATCAGCGTCCGTTCGTGGGTGGCTCCCCGCAGAACAGCGTGCTCGAGCTAACCCTCGGCTACAACGGGATCAATCGCGTGGTCCAGCAAGAAGACGACCCTAACGCAGCGTTGCTTCCCGAAGCGCTTCGTAGCGTCGGCTCAGACGCAGGCTTTCTCCGGCTGTTGAACATGAACTATGGCCAGGAAATTGGCTGGCTGCTGGCGCCCGCTCTTCTGAGCGCTTTAGTCATCATCTGGCGGCTGTTCCGGCGACGATTCGATGAACCCCAGTCGGTCTTAGCCGGCATTTCTGCCGTTTGGATGATCACCACGTACGCAATGCTGAGCTTCATGGGGAACAGCTTCCACTCGTACTACACGGCCTCGCTCGCCCCGCCGCTGGCACTCACCTGCGCCATCGGGGCCTTCATGATGTTTGAGGTGCGGAAGAAAGCCCCCGCGCGCCTCCTCGTGGTGGTCGGTCTGCTGCTCAGCGCGATTTGTTCCTATGCCATGTGGCGGCTGGGAGTCGCGCTGCCGCTGGAGTTCGGGACAGTCATCCTCGTCGTTGTCCTGGTGTCGGCCGCACTGTTGGCCGCCCCTGCACCATGGCCGGTCCTGGAGCGGGTCGCAGGAGCCGTCGCCGTCGGCGGGCTTTTGATCGGGCCTGTAGCGAGTGCCGTCATTACGGCAGGGACGCCACAGGCCGGTTCCAATCCGTTATCGGGAAGCGTCACCAGAAGCGAGAACACGCTGAGTCGGTTCTTACGGGACGCCAAGTCGGGTAACCCTGCCTGGGTCACGGGGCTGGGCATAGGCCACGCTCCGAATTCCACGGTGGCCGAAACACTTATGGCGGCAGATCCGGCGTGCACGTGGGCCGCTGCGACTTATCCGGGCCAGACCGCGGCGCGCTTCCAGTTGGAGACCGGCCGGGCAATCATGCCATTGGGCGGTTTTGCCGCGCTCGATCCAAGTCCCAGCCTTGAGCGGTTCCAGCAATGGGTGGCGTCGGGCAGGGTGTGCTACCTGGTGGAACAATCTGCGCAGCTTGAGGTCCCGGGTAACAGCTCCGAACTTATGGCCATTCAGGCTTGGGTGCGCGCGAACTACACACCCCAGAACATGGACGGCAGCACTGTCTACCGGCTCACGCCCTGATGTGCCCTGCCGCGCGCCTGGAGCCCCTGTGCGGCAGCACTCCCGGCGGCTACAGCCTTCCACAAACGGCGAAAGCCCGCCCCGCCACAAGGGGCGGAACGGGCTTTCGTGGAAGCGGGATTAACGCTTGGAGTACTGCTGAGCCTTACGGGCCTTTTTGAGGCCAGCCTTCTTGCGCTCGATGACGCGGGCGTCACGGCGCAGGTAACCGGCTTTCTTCAGGGTGGCGCGGTTGTTCTCGGTGTCGATCTCGTTCAGTGAACGGGCGATGCCGAGGCGCAGGGCACCGGCCTGGCCGGAGATGCCGCCACCGTGGATGCGGGCAATGACGTCGTAGGCGCCGTCAAGATCAAGGATCTTGAAGGGCTCGTTGACGTCCTGCTGGTGCAGTTTGTTCGGGAAGTAGTTCGCCAGTTCGCGGCCGTTGATGGTCCACTTGCCGGTGCCGGGCACGATACGAACGCGTGCGACGGCTTCCTTGCGACGGCCAACTGCTGCGCCGGCAACCGTGAGGGCCGGGCGTTCCTTCTTGGGCGCTTCTGCTTCTGCAGGACCGCTTTCCGAGGTGTAGCTGGTCAGGTTTTCCTCAGCCACAACGGCCTCGGTGGTCAGTTCTTCGTTCTGAGCCACGATTCTCCTTGATTAAAAGTTGGTTGGTGGCCAGGACTACTGGGCGACCTGGGTGATTTCGTACGTCTTGGGCTGCTGGGCGGCGTGGGGGTGCTCGGCACCCTTGTAGACCTTTAGCTTGCCCAGCTGCTGGGCAGCGAGGGAGTTCTTCGGGAGCATGCCCTTGATGGCCTTCTCCACGGCGCGGACCGGGTTGGATTCCAGCAGCTCCGCGTAGGTGACGGAGGTCAGGCCGCCCGGGTAACCGGAGTGGCGGTATGCGCGCTTCTGCTCCAGTTTGGCGCCGGTGAGGGCAACCTTTTCAGCGTTGATGATGATGACGAAGTCGCCCATGTCCATGTGGGACGCAAAGGTGGCCTTGTGCTTGCCGCGCAGCAGGATTGCGGTCTGGCTGGCAAGACGACCAAGGACAACGTCGGTGGCGTCAATGACGTGCCACTGGCGGTTGATATCGCCGGGCTTCGGGGTGTACGTACGCACGGTGTTTGCCTCGTTCTTGTTCTGGCGTTCTTGTTTTAGGCGTCACACGAAGGTGCACCTACTATCTATGCGTTACCGGAACAGAGGTGAGGGCTCTATGTAACCAGTCATCCTGAAGTCTCGAATGTGCACGTTGGGTAGTCATCCTGCAACCGGATTCCCAAGCGGGCACGCATCATCGAGAAGGACACGCACAACGACTACCAAGAATAGCGGAAGACGTGTCTCTGGGTCAAAATGGGGTGTCCGGATGCATCCAGCCCGCCGCCGGCCCGCCGCATCCCTGGAGGAACAGTGTTCGACACCGCCGCCGCAGGCTCCGCATCGCCGCTGTTTATTGCGGGGATCGGGCTGGCCGGAATGTGCCTGGGTCTGCTGGCGGACGCCTTGGTCCGGCGGACGCTCCCCGAGCTGGCCGGCGAACCCACCACACGGCTGAAAATCACGACGGCGGCGGTCACCTTTGCCCTCTCGGCCCTGCTGGCGTGGCGCTTCGGCAGCGCTTCCGAACTTCCCGCCTACGCATTACTAGGTATTTTCGCCGTTCCTTTGGCGCGCATCGATATCGTGCACCATTTACTGCCGAACCGGCTGGTTGGCCCCCTTCTGGGGGGCGGCGTCGCCCTCCTGGGCTTCGCGGCACTGGCGTCGGGAGCTGGCGGCGATCTGCTTCGTGGAGCCGCCGGGTCCGCAATCTTGTTCTTTTTCTACTTAATTTTGGCCCTGACCAGCGGAACTGGCCTCGGAATGGGTGATGTGAAGCTCGCCGCACCACTTGGACTGTACTTGGGCTACTTAGGCTGGGGGCACCTGTTCTACGGCGGGGCCCTGGCGTTCATTGCCGGCGGTCTCGCCTCCGTCGTCGTCGTGCTGAAAAACCGCGGAAACAAGCCACAAGAGGTTGCCTACGGCCCCTCGATGCTGGCAGCAGGGTACGCAGTCATCCTGCTCCTTCCGTAACACCTGTCACTGCCGCATCTCTGCACTCAGTAGTAAGCAGGCGCATCAAAGCACGTAGTTGGCGTGTCCTTCCCGACTCGAACTGAGTACACCCCCGAACAGGCACAGGTGGCGGCCCAATTTCCGGCCGAAAAAGTCGAGTATTCCGATGCATTGCTGCGCCCTTAATCGTCATGCAATTGTTGATCCAACGGGGCTCCAGGGGGTTGGCAAAAGGGGATTTGCTGGAATTCCGTTACACATTCAAAAACTCTGGAAAAGGAATTCACAATGACTGGTCTCATGGTCTCAATGCTCGCTTTTGTAACCGGCGTCAAGAACAAGCTCGAATCAGAAAAGGGAGCCACAGCAACTGAGTACTCCCTGCTTGTTGGTCTCATCGCCCTCGTGATCGTCGCCGGCGTGACCTTGTTCGGCAAAAACCTCAACACCTTCTTCAGCAGCCTCGCCACCACGGTCGGCACCTGGTAGCCGGAAACGCAAAGCGGAAAGGTCTCACCGCCATGTTGAAGTTCATGCTCACCGTTCAGGCATTCCTGGTCTCAGCCACTGATCGAGCCTCCGCCGAAAAGGGCGCGACGGCAACGGAATACTCGCTGCTTGTCGGACTGATCGCGCTGGTAATTGTCGCCGGCGTCACGCTTTTCGGCACCAACCTGAATACCTTCTTCAGCACCCTCGCCGGCACTGTCGGCGGCTGGTAACTCAGGCCAAACGGGTGTGCCGCGTGTCTTTGGGGAAGACCCCCCTTTACATCCCGCCGCAACCGTCCAGGGGGACCCGTTGAAACGCAGCACAAAAACAGCCAACAGCCGGGAGCGCGGTGCGGTTGCCGTCGAATTCGCGCTCGTCGCTCCGTTGCTCGTCACCCTCATCATCGGCGTTGTCGAGTTTTCCAACGCCTACAACGTCCAGGTTTCCGTGACACAGGCGTCCCGCGAAGCCGCCAGGACCATGGCCATCACCAAAGACACCGTGAAGGCCACCGCCGCGGGCAAAGCCGGTGCCCCGTCCATCAATACCGGGCTGCTGACGTTCGACTATTCGGCGGCGGCCTGCCCGGCCACGACCCCAACTCCGACGTCGGTGGTGACCGTCAAGTACACGGGCACGTCACTCACTGGTTTCTTCGGGTCCTCGTTGATCCTCACCGGCAAAGGAGCCATGCAATGCGGCGGCTAATCGGACGCGCGAATCCCCAAGACTCTCAACGCGGGGCCGCGGGAGTGATCGTCGGCCTCATGATGATGGCCCTCATCGGAGTCGGAGCAATAGCGGTCGATGTTGGACAGATCTATGCCGAACGTGCCCAGCTGCAGAACGGTGCAGACGCTGGGGCGCTTGCGGTCGCACGTAGTTGCGAGACCGGCCCCTGCAGGTCCTCTCTCGCCGTCCCCCTGGCCAATGCCAATTCCAACGACAACGCAAGCGCTGCCAGCGTGGATCTCAGCGTTGCCGGTCAGGTGACGGTAACGACGTCCACCAAGAACGGCGGATCCAGTTTCCTGTCGAAGATGTTTGCGAACGCACTGAACTCTGGTCCTGTAACGGTCGGAGCGCAGGCCACCGCCACGTGGGGATCGCCCGGCTCTGGCCCGGCTGCCCTTCCGCTTACATTCGCCCCCTGCCAGTTTGACGTCGACGGGTCACTTCACACGATCCTCACGCATGGCAGCGAAACCTGCGCCAGCGACAGCCCTTCGGGTGCCGCTATCCCGGGCGGCTTTGAGTGGCTGCTGACCAATCCAGGCGACTGTGCCACGACCGTCTTCGCCGATGATCCGGCCACGGCCGGCATCACGGATCCGTATGCCATGACGAAAACCGGCCTCAGCATGCCATCCGAATGCAAGCCGCTCATCGAGGGCTATCTCAACACCGTGGTGATGTTTCCGGTCTTTTCCACGGCGTCCGGGACAGGAGCCAACGCCAAGTACTACATCAAGGGTTATGCAGCATTCTTGCTGGTCGGCTACAGCTTTCCAGGCATGACTGGAGGTGACCTGACCGGTCTTAGCGGATCAGACCGCGGCATCCGCGGCCGGTTCGTCTCATGGGTGGCCGACCCCACGAAGTACGGGGGCGGCGGCTACACCGGCGGCGGGGTCGACCTGCCTCCGAAACTCATTAAGTAACGCAGTTCTAAGGGGAAAAAATTGAAAACTCGCCTGCTGGGGGGCATCGCCGCACTCGTTGTGGCCGTCATAGGAACCATCATTCTTTTCAATTACGTCCAGGGCGCCGACAAACGGGCCCTGGCAAACACCGAAACCACGGATGTCCTGGTCGTCAAACAGGATGTGGCTGCAGGAACACCCGCGGACAAGCTCGGTGACTACGTCGTCACCAAGTCAGTCCCGGTCGGCGCAGTTGCCGCGGACCGGGTGGCGGATCTCGCGTCCTTGGGTAACAAGGTCACTTCTGTGGCCCTGGTCCCCGGCGAGCAGCTGCTCAACAGCCGGCTTGTTGAAGCCAACGCCTATCTGGGCCCGGCACGGGTAAAGGTCCCTGCGGGTCTCCAGGAGATCACCTTCCGGCTCGGCATCGACCGCGTTGTCGGCGGGCGGGTGGAGGCCGGGGATACCGTGGGCATCTTCATCTCGGCCACCGGCGACTCGTCAGCAACCACAAGCGGGCAACCCGCTGCGGGCAACGCCACGCAGCTGGTCTTCCACAAGGTTCTGGTCACAGGTGTCCAGTTCAGTTCCGGTGCTGCCGCGCAAACGGAGGCGCAGGCTCAGCAGAACTCCAGCCAGGGAGCCCTCACCGCCGATAACCAGAAACAGAATTCCGGCGATACGTACCTGATCACCTTTGCCCGAAACGCGGCCGATGCCGAAAAGCTGGTTTACGCCGCGGAATTCGGAAAGATCTATCTCTCCCGTGAGCCGGCAGACGCCATTGAAAACTCCACCGGTGTCCTGGATAAGACGAGGTTGTTCCGATGAGCCGCTTCATTCTGATCACTCCGAATGCCGAGTACGAGCGCCGGGTGCGGATAGCGACCGCCCCCATGCGGGGGACGCTGCACTATTTCCAGGCATCATATCTTCCCTCCGGGCCCGACGAAGTCTTGAGTCAGCTGAGCGGGGAGCCGCCTGAGGTCCTGATCCTGGGCCCGGAACTGCCGATCGTCGATGCGCTCAAGTTCGCCAGCATCGTTGATCTTCAATTTCCCGAGATCAGCATCTTGCTTGTCGCTGAGGAAGACCCCGCCACTACTCTGCAGTCGATGCGTTCCGGCGTCCGGGATCTCGTGTCGCCGGACGCGGACACCGACACTATCCGCGCGGCGGTTGAGCGGGCCGGGTTGGCCGCTGCTGGTCGCAGACGGGGGCTGGGCCCCACTGCAGGGGAAGGCCCGATGGCCGATGGTGGCCGCATCATTGCGGTGATGTCCCCCAAGGGCGGGGTCGGCAAGACCACCCTCGCCACGAATCTGGCCGTCGGTTTGGGCCAGGCCGCGCCGATGAGCGTTGTCATTGTTGACCTCGACCTCCAGTTCGGGGACGTTGCCAGCGGGCTCCTGCTGCAACCTGAGTTCACGATCACCGACGCCGTTGCGGGCGCCGCGACCCAGGACGCGATGGTTCTCAAGACCTACCTCACGATGCACCCGGCGAACATCTATGCGCTCTGCGCCCCGAAGAACCCGATCGAAATGGACAGGATCACCGGCGAGCATATTTCCCATCTGCTGACACAGCTTAAGTCCGAATTCCAGTACGTTGTGGTGGACACGGCCCCGGGCCTGGGCGAGCACGTTCTCGCTGTGCTCGAACAGGCCACCGATGCTGTCTGGGTCTGTGGAATGGATATTCCCAGCATCCGGGGGATCCGCACCGGGTTCCAGATCTTGTCCGAACTCGAGCTGCTGCCAGACAATCGGCACATCGTCCTGAACATGGCCGACAAGAAGTCCGGACTCACGCTCCAGGATATTGAGGCCACGATCGGCGCTCCCGTCGACATCGTCCTGCCTCGTTCCAGGACACTTCCGTTCTCAACCAACAAAGGGATTCCCCTGCTGCAGGACGGCAGCCGGGATGCGGCGCTCAAAGGCCTTCGCCAACTCGTCGACCGGTTCAAACCCAACTGGGAAGCCCGTCCGCATAAGAAGCTTCACCGAAGGGCGGTAGTACAGTGACACTCTCCAATAGGTTCGCAAAACTCCACTCGGAGCCCGACGAGTTGCCCAATGCGGTGGTTCCCACGGCCCCTTTCGCGACGCCGGCAACCCTGGGATTCATCCATGAAGCCCACGTCGCGGAACAGACCACAGCGTCCGTGATTGAGCATAGTCCGACGGCCGGCATTGCCAGCGAAGCCCTGGCCGGACTCAAGGAGCGGGCGAGCCAAGCCCTGTATGAGCGCCTCGGTTCGCGGCTTACTGATTCCTCCCTCGATGACGCAGAGCTACACAAATACGTCAAAGACGAGTTGAAAAACGTCGTTGACGAGGAACAGGTGCCTCTTTCTGCGGGCGAGCGCCAGAGGCTCACGAAAGAGATCATCGACGACGTCTTAGGACACGGTCCACTGGAGCGATTCCTGGAAGACCCCACGGTGACGGAAATCATGGTGAACCGCGCGGACCAGATCTATGTGGAACGTAACGGCCAGCTGTTCCGGACAGACGCAAAATTCAGCGGCGAGGACGCCCTTCGCCGAGTCATCGAGCGCATCGTTTCCAGAGTGGGCCGGCGGATCGACGAGTCCTCGCCCTTGGTGGATGCACGTTTGGCTGATGGCTCGCGTGTCAATGCCATCATTCCGCCCTTGGCGGTCAATGGAGCGTCCCTCACGATCCGGAAATTCGGACGAGAGGCCTTGACGGTTGAGAAGCTCATCCAGTTTGGAAGTCTCTCCCCTGACATGGCGGAGCTTCTCGAAGCCTGCGTGCTGGCCCGGATGAACATCATTGTTTCGGGCGGCACCGGTACGGGCAAAACGACCATGCTGAATGTGCTCTCATCCTTTATCCCAGCCACGGACCGAATCGTCACCATCGAAGATGCGGTGGAACTCCAGCTGCAACAGGACCACGTGGTCAGGTTGGAGAGCCGGCCGGCAAACATCGAAGGCCAGGGTGAAGTTTCGATCCGCGAGCTGGTCCGCAATTCCCTGCGCATGAGGCCGGACAGGATCGTCGTCGGTGAGGTCCGGGGCGGCGAGTCACTCGACATGCTGCAGGCCATGAACACCGGGCATGACGGTTCAATCTCAACAGTCCACGCCAACTCCCCCCGGGATGCCGTGGCGCGGCTGGAAACCCTGGTCCTGATGGCCGGGCTGGATCTGCCGCTCCGGGCTATCCGCGAGCAGATCGCCTCAGCGGTGAACCTGATCGTCCACATCTCCCGGCTCCGCGACGGAACCCGCCGTGTCACGCATATCACCGAGGTCCAAGGCATGGAAGGCGACATCGTCACGCTTCAAGATGCTTTCGTCTTCGACTACTCGGCCGGGCTCGACGCTCACGGCCGCTTCCTTGGCAAGCCCGTCCCGACCGGTGTCCGTCCACGGTTCACGGACCGGTTCATCGAACTCGGGATTCAGATCTCGCCGTCCGTCTTCGGCGCTCATCCAGTGAGGGGCAAGTAATGGGCGCCACCGAGGCACCAGCGGGTCTCTTCTTCGTTGGTGTCCTGCTGGTCTACGCGGCAGTCATCCTCGTGTTCGGCGTCGTTTTCAAGTCCGGAAGCGTCATCCCGGTATCACGGCGCCGGCCGGACGCGGTCAACACGACGTCGGGCCTCACCAAACTGACCGACGCTGCAGTCGGCGTGATCAACAAACGGATCGGTAAGCGCAACGGCGCCCTGGTCGATCGCAACAGGCTTGAAAGTGCCGGGCTCAAGAGCCAACCTGCCGATTTCTTGCTCATGATGGGCGCGGGCGCCGTCGTTGGCGCCGTTGCCGGATACTTCATGGGCGGCCCGTTCCCCGCCGTCTTATTGTTGGTGGCGGTCCCTGCCGGAATGCTCGCGTACCTGCACGTGCTGATTTCCCGTCGGCGGGCCAAGTTTGACGAACAGCTGCCGGATACCCTGCAGATGCTCACCGGGAGCATGCGTGCGGGCCACAGCCTTCTTCGGGCGATCGATGCTTCGGCCAAGGAGAGCGACGCGCCGATGTCCGAAGAGTTGAGCCGGATCGTGAATGAGACGCGGATCGGCCGCGAACTCGCTGAATCGATGAACGACGTCGCACAGAGAACTGGCAGCGAGGACTTCGGCTGGATCACCCAGGCCATCGAAATCCACCGTGAAGTGGGCGGAGATCTTGCCGAGGTCCTGGACCACGTGGGCGAAACGATCCGCGACCGCAACCAAATTAAGCGTCAAGTCCAGGCTCTCAGTGCCGAAGGTCGCATGTCCGCCGCTGTGTTGATGGGCCTGCCAATCGTGCTCTTCTTTGCCCTGATCCTCATCAATCCGCAATATGCCAAGACGTTTACCAGCACGGTTCCCGGGTACTTGATGTTGGGAGTGTCCGCGTTGATGCTCACCGCCGGCGGTTTCTGGTTGAGCCGGCTTGTCAAGGCAAAGTACTAGGAGGCCGCCATGTCACCCATAGCGCTCGGCGCCATGCTCGCAATCGTCATTCCCGCCAGTCTCCTGGTCTGGCTGGCCTTCAGCGCCGACCACGCTGGCGCCCGGAATGTCCAGGTGAACCTCGGTCTGACCGCCAAAGCGTCCGAGGGAGTAACGTCGCTGTCCCAGCAGTACACGGGTCTCATCCTGCGCCTGACGCCTGGCAGCTACGAAGCGTGGCTGGACAAACAGTTGGCTGCAGCCGGACGGCCCAAGAAATGGCCGCTGGAGCGATTGCTGGTCACGAAGCCCTTGCTTTCCTTGGGCGCAGGGGTGGTCGGCATCCTCAATTTCGTTGCCGGTCCGTCTCCGGTGAAGCTTGCCGTCTTGGTCGGCGCGCTTGCCTTCGGCTATTTTGCCCCGGATTTGCTCATCAGGAGCCATGGACAGAAGCGGCGGGCCGCCATTCAGCAGGAACTGCCCAATGCTTTGGACCAGATGCTCATCTCGGTTCAGGCCGGTCTGGGTTTCGAAGCAGCGATGGGCCGGACCGGCAAGAACGGCACGGGCCCACTGGCCGATGAGTTCGTCCGAACCCTGCAGGATATCCAGGTAGGACGCTCGCGGAAGGAAGCCTACCTGGCGATGGCTGATCGCGTTGATGTTGCGGACCTGCGAAGCTTCATCCGCTCGATTGTCCAGGCGGACGCCTACGGCATCGCCATCGCCAAGGTCCTTAAAAGCCAGGCGCAAGAGATGCGCACCAAGCGGCGGCAACGTGCCGAGGAACACGCCATGAAGATCCCGGTCAAGATTCTGTTCCCCTTGATCTTCTTCATTTTCCCCACGCTCTTCATCATCCTGTTGGGTCCCGCTGTTATGAACATCATCGCTGCATTCTCCTAGGAGTCCGCATGTCCAGCATCGCAGCACGAGTCGGACGCCTGTTCGACGACGTCCACGCCAGGTTCGCATCTGACGAGGTAGGGGCCACAGCCACCGAGTACAGCATCCTCGTCGGGTTCATCGCCATCGTCATCGTTGCCGGGGTGGGCGCCTTCGGCACCGCGCTGAACGTCTACTTCAACGGGCTCAGCGACGGGGTCAGGGCCGCGCTGGGCCTCCCCTAGCCAACTCGCCTCCTGACAATGCGGGTTGAGCGCTCCCGCACCGGCGCAACTGCGCCCCAGAAACCGGACCCCCTTGGACCCCAGAGCCAAGGGGGTCCTCCTGTGTCTGCGCTGAGGCGCAAGCCCGGCGCAGATTCCGCGCAGGGAACGTGCAGTTTGGCAAGCCTTGGCACAGGATGCGTCAAGGTCGAATCGTGGGCGTGTCGCGGCTTGCTAAGTTCCTTTCAGTGCTGGTGCAGGGCCAGCCGCCCAACTCGCTCAGGAGTCACCCATGCGTTCCTTTTTCTCCAACCTCGCAACCCGCCTTCGCCGCGACCAGCGCGGCGCCACCGCCGTGGAATACGGCATCATGGTCAGCCTCATCGCGGTCGTAATCATCGTGGCCGTGACGCTACTGGGTGGCACTTTGAAGGAGACCTTCAACTCGACCCAGTGCAGCATCAAGGGCGGCGTCTACACGGCGGCCACCACCGGCACTACTCCCGTAGCCGGCAGCTGCTCGAAGTAACACGACCATCTTCTTCCCGTCGCTGGCGTAGGCCAACGCCCAACTCGCTCAGGAGCTCACATGCGTCCCTTTTTCTCCGACATCGCGACGCGTTTTCGGCGCGACCAGCGCGGCGCCACCGCCGTCGAATACGGCATCATGGTTTCGCTCATCGCCGTTGTGATCATCGTCGCGGTGACACTCCTCGGCGGAAGTTTGAAGGAGACCTTCAACTCGACCCAGTGCGCCATCAAGGGCGGCGTCTACACGGCGGCTACCACGGGTTCCACCCCCACCGACGGCAGCTGCTCCAAGTAGCAGAACCAGGCGATCCGCAGGGTTGGGGAAGGCTCCGGCCATTCCCAACCCCGCCTATTTCCGGAGCGGGCGAAAAAAGAGCTCCAGGAAGGCGGTTACCCATGTCCAGAACCTCTGAACGGGGCGCCGTCGCCGTGGAGTTCGCCCTCCTGGCTCCCGTCCTGGTGATGCTGCTTCTGGGAATCATGGAGTTCGGCCGAGCCTACAACGCCCAGATCACCCTCTCCAGCGCAGCCCGTGAAGGGGTCCGGGTCATGGCCATCGGCAACAATTCGGCAGCCGCCCGGACAGCAGTCAAGAATGCGGCCACCGGGCTGCAGCCGACCCTGACGGACGGAAACATCACCATCACTCCGAGCAGTTGCACGGCAGGCGTCCAGACGACGGTCAACATCACCTACACGCTCACCACGATGACCGGAATCGCCGGACCGTTCGCGATGGAAGGCAAAGGAGTCATGCTGTGCGGTGGCTAGTGAGGACAGCATCAGAGGCTCAGAACAGCGAGCGCGGAGCCATCAGTGTCCTCGTGGCGATCCTTATGGTGGTGCTCCTCGGCTTCGCCGCAATCGCAGTCGATGTAGGCATGCTTTACGCCGAGCGTACCCAGCTTCGCAACGGTTCCGACGCCGCTGCGATCGCCGTGGCGCAAAAATGCGCCAAGGACGTCACCGACGTCGAGTGTTCCGCTACATCTCCGCTGGCGCGAAGCCTGACCAGCAGCAATGCAGGAGATGGTCTGAGTAACGTCGCATCCTTGGTCGTGGATAAGACCGCCCGCACGGTCGCCGTTACCGCTGGTTCCCAGGAAGCTGGCAAGGCTCCCAACCAGGTGTCCCTGTTCTTAGCCCGTGCCCTAGGGATCAACAGCACCGAGGTCACGGCAGCCTCCATTGTCCAATGGGGGAGTCCCCTCGCTGGACCCACGGCATTCCCTGTCGCTTTCTCGGTTTGCCAGGTCAAGAACCACGTGGACGGCACGCTACAACTGCTTCAGAACCACGGCAGCAACGCCAATGCGGACTGCATGTACGGACCGTCGGGAGCTGCCGTCGAAGGCGGATTCGGCTGGCTGACAAGCGACCCAGGGATCTGCGGAGCGCTGATCGATCTGGCTGTCGCCGAAGGCGGCAGCGACCCCGGCAACAGCGCCCCCGGGTCCTGCCAGGCAACTCTGACCAGCTGGGCAGCCGAGATCACGGCTGGCCGCGACGTGGTGGTCTTCCTGCCGGTCTTCGACAAGGTAACGGGCACCGGTGCTGGCGCCGTCTACGGTCTGACGACGTTTGCCGCTTTCAAGGTCAAGGGCTGGAGTTTCAGTGGTGACAACAAGTTGCCGAACTCATTCCAGAACACGACTGCCTACGTCCCGGCTTCCGTGGCATGCGACGGGAACTGCCGGGGATTCATCGGGAGCTTCATCAAATATGTGTCCCTGGCAGATGGATTCACCCTAGGGCCCGTCGACGCCAACGGAGCGACCATCGTCCGCCTCACCAAGTAACTCGTTTGTACCCAGTAGTTCTCTAACCGGTTCAGGAGCAGTTTTTGAAGTCACGTGTATTGGCAGGCCTGGCGGCCGTTGTGCTCGCCCTCATCGGAGCCATCCTTGTGGTCAGCTACGCGCAGGGCGCCGACTCCAGAGCAGTGCAGGGACTGGATCCGGTCGCCGTCCTCGTCGTCAAGAAGGCCGTGCCTGCCGGTACCTCGGTTGCGGCCTTGGCAGCATTCGTGGCGAGCGAGGAACTTCCCGGCAAGGCCGTCACCAAGTCAGCGCTGAAGAACCTGGACGGTCAGGCCGAAAAGGTTACCGCCGTCGAACTCCTGCCCGGCGAGCAACTCGTTGCGGAACGCCTGGTCGCGCCGGAAGCCCTCAAGTCCAGCGGCAGCGTGAGAGTGCCGGAAGGGCTGCAGGAGATCTCCTTCCAGGTTGACCCGCAGCGCGTCGTCGGAGGCAAGGTCGTCCCCGGTGACCATGTCGGTGTGTTCATCTCCATGAAGGCCGGTGGCATTGAAGCCAAGCCGGACAAGGAAACCACCCAGCTGTCCATCCACAAGGTCTTGGTGACCGGGGTCCAGCGTGCCCCGGTTGCGGCCCCCACGCCGCAGCCCTCAGCCACCGGTTCGGCCGCCGGACCTGGGGAGGACACTTCGCTTCCCACTGGCATGTTGCTCCTGACCGTGGCGGTCAACGACGTCAATGCCGCAAAGATTGTTTTCGCCTCTGAATTCGCCACCCTGTGGTTGAGCAAGGAACCGCTCGACGCCAAGGAGAGCGGCCCCGGAATCATGCAGAAGAGCGAGGTTTACAAGTGAGCCGCTTTGTCCTGATCACTCCCAACACCGACTTCGACTCCCGCGTCCGCCAGGCCCTGGCCGGCGGACTCCCGGGCGGGCTGCAGACCTTTGCGTTCGTCAACCCGTCGGACCCCGGAGAGCTGTTCGCCAACCTGAACCAGGAGCGTCCCGAGGTGCTCATCCTGGGGCCGGACATTCCGGTCGAGGACGCCCTGCGGCTCGCCACCGTCTTCGATGTGCAGCTGCCGGAACTCAGCGTTGTCCTGGTCGGCGAGCCGGACCCCGCCTTCATCCTGCTCGCCATGCGCGCCGGCATCCGGGACATCCTCAGCCCGGACGCGGATCCGGCCCAGATCCGGATGCTGCTGGAGCGGGCCTGCCAGTCCTACACAAGCCGGAGCCGGACCTCAGCCGTCCAACAGGCCGAGGGCCCCAAAGGCCTCGTCATCGGTGTCTTCTCCCCCAAGGGCGGGGTCGGCAAGACCACCATCGCCACCAACATCGCGATCGGCCTGGGCAGGGTCGCCCCGATGGGCGTGGTTATTGTCGATCTGGACCTGCAGTTTGGGGACGTGGCGTCCGGCCTGTATCTGAACCCGGAGCATACCGTCACGGACGCTGTTTCCGCCGCCGCCAGCCACGACTCCCTGGTGCTTAAGGCGTTCCTGACCGTCCATCCCAGCAACATCTATGCCCTTTGCGCGCCGCGGAGCCCGGAGGAAGCCGACGACGTCACCCCGCAACAGGTCTCCCGGCTCCTCGAGCAACTCGCGGAACAGTTCCAGTACGTCGTGGTGGACACCGCTCCGGGCCTGCCCGAGGTAGGTCTGGCCGCCATGGAGCAGTGCACCGACGTCGTCTGGGTCACGGCCATGGACGTTCCGAGTATCCGGGGGCTCCGTTCCGGCCTCGGAATCCTCCGCCGCCTGGACCTGCTGCCGGAAACCCGCCACGTGGTCCTGAACATGGCCGATTCCAAGTCCGGCCTCAGTGTCCAGGACGTGGAGGCCACCATCGGCGCCCCCGTGGATGTCAGCATCCCCCGCTCCAAAGCCGTGGCGTTCTCCACCAACCGCGGCATTCCGGTCCTGCAGGACGGCCGCAAGGACCCCGCCGTCAAGGGGCTCAAGCAACTCGTGGCCAGGTTCGATCCTGCGTGGCGGGCCACGGCGCAAAAGAAGCTGCACCGCCGGGTGGTGGTTTAGGTGAAGCTTTCCGAACGGCTCCGCACCGCCGAGGGCACGCCGCCCCCGGCCGCAGCACCCGGCGCGCACCCAGCACCGGCGCAGCCGCCCCCCCGGCCCGAGCAGGCGGCGGCGCTGGCCCCCGTAGTCGAGATCCGGAAACCCGTCGTCGAGCTCCGGAAGCCCGCCGCCGCGGTTCCGCCGGCTTTCGCCGAACCGGCGGAAAACTACCGGACCAAGGCCCAGCAGCCGGTCGATGTCTTCGCGGCGCTCAAACAACGCGCCGCGACCGCACTGTTCGAGCGGATGGGGAGCCGGTTCAACGACTCGGCGGCCAAGGAGGACGAACTGCGCACCTCCGCGAGGGAGGAGCTGATCCGGATCATCGACGCCGAGCAGGTCCCCCTCTCCGTCGAAGAACGCTCCCGCCTTGTCCAGGACGTAGCCGATGACGTGCTCGGCTACGGCCCCCTGCAGCGGCTCCTGGACGATCCCGCCGTCACGGAAATCATGGTCAACTGCATGGACCAGATTTATGTCGAGCGGCACGGCAAGCTGACCCTGACCGAATCGCGGTTCAGCTCCGAAGACCACCTGCGCAAAGTGATCGAACGGATCGTCTCCAAGGTGGGCCGCCGCATCGACGAGTCCTCACCGCTCGTGGACGCGCGCCTCGAGGACGGTTCCCGCGTCAACGCCGTGATCCCCCCGCTCGCCGTGGGCGGCTCCTCGCTGACTATCAGAAAGTTCAGCAAGGTGCCGCTGACGGTCCGGAACCTCATCGAGTTCGGCACCCTGACCCCGGAAATGGCCGAACTGCTCAACGCCTGCGTCAAGGCGAAGCTGAACATCATCGTCTCCGGCGGCACCGGCACCGGCAAGACCACGCTGCTGAATGTGCTCTCCTCCTTCCTGCCCGACGACGAGCGGATCGTCACTATCGAGGACGCCGTGGAACTGCAGATCCAGCAGCGTCACGTGGTCCGGCTCGAAAGCCGTCCGCCCAACACCGAAGGCAAGGGCGAAGTGACCATCCGTGAACTGCTGCGCAACTCGCTGCGTATGCGCCCGGACCGGATCGTCGTGGGGGAGGTCCGCGGCGGCGAATCGCTGGACATGCTCCAGGCCATGAACACCGGCCACGACGGCTCCCTCTCCACGGTCCACTCAAACTCGCCGCGCGACGCCGTCGCACGCCTCGAAACCCTCGTGCTGATGGCCGGCATGGACCTGCCGCTGCGGGCGATCCGGGAACAGATCGCCTCCGCCGTCAACCTGATCGTCCAGATTTCCCGCCTCCGCGACGGCACCCGCCGGATCACCCACGTCACCGAGGTCCAGGGCATGGAAGGGGACATCGTCACGCTGCAGGACGCGTTCGTCTTCGACTACTCGGCCGGCGTCGACGCCCACGGCCGCTTCCTCGGCAAACCGGTCCCCACCGGCATCCGACCCCGTTTCATTGACCGTTTCGAGGATCTGGGCATCTACGTCTCCCCCAGCGTCTTTGCCGCCCCGCTGACCGCGGCCGGAAGGGTGTGAGCCGAGGATGACGCTGTTGCCCCTCGGAGTCGGGCTGCTCTTCACGGCCGTGCTGCTGCTCGGCTACGCGCTGCTGGCCACAGGGAGCGCCAGCGTGCCGCTGGACCGGCGCCGACCCGTCCAGAACCAACCCGACTCCCAGCTGACCCGGTTCGCCGGTTCGGCAGTGCACCTGGTCGACGGTTTCTTCTCGCAACGCAAGGTACGGCTCTTCAACCGGGAAGCGCTGGAGAACGCCGGCCTCCGGATGCGCCAGGCCGACTTTTTCATCCTCGTGCTGGCCGGCGCGCTGGTGGGAGCCGTGGCCGGGCTGGTCGTGGCCGGTCCGCTGCTCGCGGTTCTCTTCGTCCTGGTGTCCCCGCTGGTCGGGCACCTCGTGCTCGGCTATCTGGCCGGCAAACGCCGGAATTCGTTTGACTTACAACTCGGCGACACACTCCAGCTGCTGGCCGGCGGCCTCCGTGCCGGGCACAGCATCCTGCGTGCCATCGACGCCGCGGCCACCGAATCGCTGAGCCCGACGGCGGAAGAGATGCGCCGGGTGGTCACGGAAACCAGCCTGGGACGTGACCTGCAGTCATCCCTCAACGACACGGCCGAGCGGATGCGGAACGAGGACTTCGTCTGGATCGCCCAGGCCATCCAGATCAACCGGGAAGTCGGCGGAAACCTCGCCGAGGTCCTGGACCAGGTCAACGAAACCATCCGCGAGCGCAGTGAAATCAAGGGCCACATCAAGTCCCTCGCCGCGGAGGGCAAGTTCTCCGCCTACATCCTCATGGCAATGCCGATCGGGATTGTTGTCATGCTGATGCTGGTCAACCCCGGCTACATGAACGTGATGTTCTCCCACCCGCTGGGCTGGGGCATGATCGCGGCGTCCATCATCCTGATGACGATCGGCGGCTTGTGGATGCGCAAGATCATCGACCTGAAGTTCTGAGGCGCCCGTGAACTCCGTAGTGCTGATATCCCTGCTGCTGGTCTCCGTTCCGCTGGGCTACCTGGTGTGGTCACTGCTCTCGGTCGACCGCTCGTCGCAGCGGGCCGTCCGGACGATGCTGGCGCTCGGGACGGACACCGCCGGGCAACCGGAACAGATTCAGAGCAAGCTGCTGGAGCGGATCGGCTACCGGCTGACACCGGCCGGGTATGTCCGCAAACTCGACAAGCTGCTGTCCCTCGCAGGACGTCCCGCTTCCCTGCCCCTCGGACGGGTCCTGGCGGCCAAACCCCTGCTGGGACTGTTGGGGGCGCTGCTCGGCTACTACATCAGTTCCAGCGGCCCGACGCCGGTCATCAAGCTGGTGGGAGTCTTTGTAGTACTGCTGGGCTACTTCATGCCGGACCTCCTGCTCTACAGCAAGGGACAGGAACGCCAGAAAATCATGCAGCTGGAGCTCGCCAACACCCTGGACCAGATGCTGATCTCCGTGGAAGCAGGCCTGGGTTTCGAAGGAGCCATGGCACGCGCCGGCGAGAACGGCAAGGGCCCCCTCGCCGAGGAACTCGTCCGGACGCTCCAGGACATGCAGGTGGGCCGGAGCCGCCGCGAATCGTATCTGGCGCTCTCCGAACGGACGAACATCCCGGAGCTGCGCAGCTTCGTCCAGGCGGTGGTCCAGGCGGACACGTACGGCATTGCGATCAGCCGGGTGCTCCGGATCCAGGCGAAAGTCATGCGGGTCAAGCGCCGGCAGCGGGCCGAGGAAAAGGCCATGAAGCTGCCCGTCACCATCTTGTTCCCGCTGCTCTTCTTTATCTTCCCGGTGCTCTTCATTGCCATCCTGGGCCCTGCCGTCATCAACGCGATCGACACCTTCAGCGGGCACTGACGGCGGCAGCCGTACGCAGCCCCGGGAATGCCGCAAGGTTTCCGCAGGAATGCCGGGAGCGCGGAACAATGGCAGCGACACAAAGTACCGTAGGCACATGTCCTTTCCAGCAGCCCTGCCCGACGACGACACAGCGAGCACTTTCCCCGCCCAGGACCCTCCAACTCCACCCCTGGTTGACCCGGCGGCGCTCCAGGATCTCGGTACCCAGCTGGACAGCCCGTCCGTCGCCAAAGGTTTCGCCAGGGACTACGCCAGGATGTGGGAACAGCGCTACCGCTGCCTGGCCTCGGCGCTGGGACGCCGGGACCAGGCGGAGTCGTTGGAGGCTGTGCTGAGCCTGAAAACGTCCTCGGCCATGGTGGGCGGAGTACAACTCGCCAGGCTCGCCGGAGAACTTGAGGCTGCCATCCGCGGCGGCGACATGGACCGGGCCAGCTCGCTCCTGGGGAATGTTGCCGAGAGCGGCAGCGACACTGTGGATGAACTGCAGTACAGCTACATCCTCTGGGACAGCTAGTCCCGGCGGGGAGCGAGCCGGTACCCCACGCCGCGGATCGTCTGGAGCCAGCGCGGCTGGAGCGGATCCTCGCGCAGCTTCCGCCGGAGGTTTCCGATGTGGACTTCGACAGCCCGTTCGTCGGATTCGCCGATGTATGCGTCAGCGCGGTAGTACTCGCCCCGCACCACCCGGACCAGGTCTGTTTTGGACCGGACCGCACCGGCTCCCTTGAGCAGGGCATGCAACAAGTCAAACTCGCTGCGGGTCAGGCTTGCGGGCACATCGTCGACCGTTACCGAGCGGCTATCCGGATCAAGGGCCAGCCCGTTGTGGCGGAGCACGGAATCCAGCGGGGCCGGAACAGCCGCCGCAGGACCTTCCGGGGCGGGCGCCCCGCTGATCGTGTCCTGCCGGGGCCGCCGCATCATGGCGGCCACCCGGGCGCGGAGCTCGCGGGGACGGAACGGCTTCGTCATGAAATCGTCGGCCCCGGTATGCAGCGCCGTCAGGGTGTCCAGTTCGTCCGTACGGGCTGTCAACATCACGACGTACGCATCACTGAATTGCCGGATCCGGCGGAGGACTTCGAAACCGTCGATGTCGGGCAGGCCCACGTCCAAGGTGACGACGTCGGCCTCCAGGCGCCGGACGACGTCCACCCCTTCGCGCCCGCGGGCGGCCGAATGGACCTCGAATCCCGCCTGGCTCAGCACGGCTTCGACCAGGTTTCGAACGTCTTCGTCATCCTCTACGACGACAGCGACTCCTAGGTCAGTCATGGCCCCCCTCACATCCGGTCCTGCTCCCTGCTCCGACGCGGACGCGCCGGCAGTGCTTATCGCGCGGCCCCCCACCGGCATTGTCAGAATACCCACGATGGCCGGGAAAAACCGGTTCCGGCGCAGTAACAGAAGCCACATTTCTAAGCTTTGCGTCAAGTTTGTGTGACAGCGGGTGTAAAACTGGAGCAGCACGGAAGGAGCGCGGCTTTAGTGAGTGAACAGCGACTGGTCCGAAGGATGGACGGTTACTTCAGGGCCCTGGGACCACGGGCGAGGGTGTTGGGGTTTCAACTGCCGCTGACCTTCGCCATGGCCGCTGTTGTGCTGGCCTCCCCTGCCAGCTGGTCCGGGCCCTTCGACGAGCCTTTGTTCGCTTCGGCTTTGGCCCTGCACGCCGTACTCGTGCTGGCTTGTTTCCTGGTGCCGTGGGAACGGCTTGGACCGCTCGCCCCGCTGGTGATCGCGGTCCTCGATCTGCTGGCGATCGGGCTCAGCCGAGGCGGCAGCGCCGAAGGCCTGCCAGACGTTGGCGTGCTGTCCATCCTGCCGGTGGCCTGGATCTCCACCTCCGCGTTGTCCTCCGCGGCGTGCCTGTCCATCAGCTTCTTCGGGCCGCTCCTGGCAGGCCTGCCCTGGCTGCTGGCCACGGGATCCGCCTCCGCCCCGGACCGGGTCGCCGCCCTCCTGCTCCTGTCCGGCATGACTCTTGCCGTGTCCGTTGCCCTGCGCTTTACCCGGCTGCGCGTGCACCAGGAGCAGCAGCGGACCGAGGCCAAGGAAGCGGAACTGCAGGCACTGCTCGCGGACAGCCGGGAACGGGAACGGCTTCTCAACACCATCCTGGACACTGTCGACGTCGGCATCGTTGCGGTCGACGCGGCAGGCCGCCGCCTGCTGACCAACAGCTGGCAGTCCGCCCTGGAGGAGTCCGCGGCGCCCGCTGGCTCCGCCCAGGTGGCGGAGGAGTCACAACTGCTGCTGACCGGGCAGGACCAGGAGACACCCCTCCCCCTGGAACGGCGCCCCATTCGTCGGGCCTCGTCCGGAGAGTCCTTCGCGGACTACCTGGTGCGTTTTGGCGAGGCCCCGGGCTGCCGGGTAGTTTCCACGGGGGCGCGTCCGCTGACGGGCGACGACGGCGGCTTTCGCGGCGCCGTCGTCGTGTTCAACGAGGTCACCGGCCTGGTCGATGCCCTGGCCGTCAAGGACGACGTCTTATCCACCGTTTCGCATGAATTCCGCACGCCGTTAACCTCGATCATCGGCAACCTGGACCTGGCCCTTGGTGATTCGGCGGCGCTCTCCACCACCACCGTGCGACGGATCGAAGTGGCACAACGCAACGCCGAGCGCCTGCTGGCCCTCGTCTCCGACCTGTTGATGTCCGCCAATTCGACGGTGCACGTCCACCCGCGCCGGACCGATCTGGCCAGCCTGGTCGAAGCCAGTCTCGGTTCGGCCCAGGCCCACGCCCAGGCGTCCCGGGTCTCGCTCTCCATGGACCTCCCTGACCCGCTCTGGGCCCATGTGGATCCGCTGCGGATCAGCCAGGCCCTGGACAATCTCGTGTCCAACGCCATCAAGTATTCCCCCGACGGCGGCAGCGTCCACGTCTCCGCCAGCACCGAGGGCGACCGTGTGCTGCTTCGTGTGGAGGATGCCGGGATGGGGATGACAGCCGCCGACGCCGAACGGGTCTTCACCCGGTTCTTCCGCAGCCCCGCGGTCCGGGAGGGCTCGATTCCCGGCGCCGGACTGGGCCTGTCCATCACCAAGGCAATCGTGGAGCGGCACGGCGGCTCGATTTCCTGCAGCACGCGTCCCGGCCGCGGAAGCACCTTCACCCTGGAGCTTCCCGCCGAGGCCGCCCCGCCGGCCTTCTAGTCCGGGCCCGGGGCCGTGCTTACTGGCGCAACGCGCGCGTCAGCTCGGCCCTCGCCAGCAGCCCGCTGGCCGAGGGATAGGCCACTTCCTCCAGCACCAGCGGATGCGGGGCAGCCAGCACGGACTTGGCGTCCCGCTGGCGGGCCAGCAGCCGCTCGTATAGCCAGCCCGGCTTCTCGATGCCGGCCCCCACATACAGCGCCGAGCCCACCAGCGACCGGACCATGTTGTGGCAGAACGCATCGGCCTGGACGGTGGCCACCAGAACCCCGTCCGCACCGCGGGCAAACTCGAAGCGCTGCAGTTCCCGGATGGTGGTGGCACCTTTCCTCGGCTTGCAGTAGGACCGGAAATCCTGAAGCCCCAGCAGCTCCGAGGCGCCTTCGTTAAGCAGCCCGACATCCTGCTTCTCCTGGTGCCACAGCGTGGAGGTTCGGCCCAGCGGGTCCCAGAGGGCGGGTCCGTCCGCGATCCGGTAGCTGTAGCGGCGCCACAGCGCCGAAAACCGGGCGTCGAATCCCTCGGGAGCGACGCGGACCTGATGGACCTCGATGGACCCGGTCAGCTCCCCCAGCACCCGGCTGAGGGACCCGCGGAGGCGGCGGAGCAGCGCGACGGCCGGATCCAGCTCCACGCCGCGGTTGAGGCCCAGCCACTCCGTTTCGCTGAGGTCGACATGGACCACCTGACCGCGGGCGTGCACACCGGCGTCGGTCCGCCCGGCGACGGTCACCCGGACGGGCCTGCGGATCAGCATCGCGATGGCCTCCTCGAGCGTGCCCTGGACGGTCCGCCTGCCGGGCTGCACCGCCCACCCGCTGAAGGGTCCGCCGTCGTACGCAAGATCAAGCCGGATACGCAAAAACCCGCCGCCCCCTCTAACGGGGGCAGCGGGTTTCTGGTCGTTCATAGACTTAAGTCTATGCGAAGAAATCAGCGAATTACTTCGCGTCCTTCTTGGAGTCAGCGGCGGCTTCCTCAGCAGCCGGAGCCTCTTCGGTTGCTGCAGCTTCGGTCTCAACGACCTCAGCCTCAGGAGCCTCTTCGGTCTCAATAACCTCGGCCTCGGCGGGAGCTTCCTCAGCTGCCGGGGCAGCCTTGGCGGCAGCCTGGGTAGCCTCGGCTACGACTGCCTGCTTGGCGGAAACCGGCTCGAGAACCAGTTCGATGACAGCCATGGGAGCGTTGTCGCCCTTGCGGTTGCCGATCTTGGTGATGCGGGTGTAGCCGCCATTGCGGTTCTCCACTGCCTGTGCAATGTCGGTGAACAGCTCGTGGACGATGCCCTTGTCGCTGATCAAGCCGAGTACACGACGGCGGGAAGCCAGGTCGCCACGCTTGGCGAAAGTCACCAGGCGCTCGGCGTAGGGCTTCAGCCGCTTGGCCTTGGTCACCGTGGTGGTGATCCGCTTGTGCTCGAACAGTGCTGCGGACAGGTTCGCGAGCATCAGACGCTCGTGACTTGCTCCGCCTCCGAGGCGCGGACCCTTAGCGGGGGTAGGCATAATAGTTTCTCCTCATATGGAAGCCGTTGGGCTGCGCACACCATGGTGCAGACAGCCGGCAGGCCAAGATCTGTTTGTTAGAGCTCGTCGTCGCTGAAAGCGGCGTCGTCCTCTTCAATTGCTGCGGCGCGTGCTGCGAGGTCAAAACCGGGAGGCGAGTCCTTGAGGGACAGGCCCAGTTCAACCAGCTTTGCCTTGACCTCATCGATGGACTTCGCACCGAAGTTACGGATGTCCATGAGGTCGGCCTCGGAGCGGGCCACGAGTTCACCCACGGTGTGGATGCCCTCACGCTTGAGGCAGTTGTAGGAACGGACGGTGAGGTCCAGATCCTCGATCGGCAGGGCCATGTCTGCTGCCAGGGCAGCATCCGTCGGCGACGGGCCAATCTCGATACCTTCAGCTGCGGTGTTCAGCTCGCGGGCCAGACCGAACAGTTCCACCAGGGTGGTACCTGCCGAAGCAACGGCATCGCGCGGGGCGATGGCCTGCTTGGTCTCGACGTCGACAATGAGCTTGTCGAAGTCAGTGCGCTGCTCAACACGGGTAGCTTCCACGCGGAAAGTAACCTTCAGGACCGGCGAGTAGATCGAGTCGACCGGAATGCGGCCGATCTCGGAGTCGCCGGACTTGTTCTGAGCTGCCGAAACGTAGCCGCGGCCGCGCTCGATGGTCAGTTCGAGTTCGAACTTGCCCTTCGAGTTCAGCGTGGCAATGTGCAGATCCGGGTTGTGGAATTCGACGCCGGCCGGCGGAGCAATGTCCGCGGCGGTGACGACTCCCGGGCCCTGCTTGCGCAGGTAGGCAACAACCGGCTCGTCGTGCTCGGAGGAAACCGACAGGTTCTTGATGTTCAGGATGATCTCAGTGACATCTTCCTTGACACCCGGAACCGTGGTGAACTCGTGCAGTACGCCATCGATCCGGATGCTCGTGACAGAGGCACCGGGGATGGAGGAGAGCAGGGTACGGCGGAGGGAGTTTCCGAGGGTGTAACCGAAACCGGGCTCCAGCGGTTCAATGATGAAACGGGAGCGGTTATCGGAGACGACCTCTTCGGAGAGGGTGGGGCGCTGTGCAATGAGCACTTAGGTTTCCTTTCGGCGAGCATCCGCTATATGACGCAACACAGGTGGTGGAAAGATCGGTCTGAAGACTTAACGCCGCCGGGCTTGCCCGGACCATTGAAGGTCCGGGCAAGCACTGGTGCGTTGGAAAGCCTTAGACGCGGCGGCGCTTCGGCGGACGGCAGCCGTTGTGGGCGCTGGGGGTTACATCCTGGATGGATCCAACCTCAAGGCCAGCGGCCTGCAGTGAACGGATAGCCGTTTCGCGTCCCGAACCCGGGCCCTTGACGAATACGTCAACCTTGCGCATGCCGTGCTCCTGCGCACGCTTTGCGGCGGCTTCGGCGGCCATCTGGGCTGCGAACGGGGTGGACTTACGTGAGCCCTTGAAGCCAACCTCACCGGAGGAAGCCCAGGAGATGACAGCACCGTTCGGGTCCGTGATGGAAACGATGGTGTTGTTAAAGGTGCTCTTGATGTGCGCCTGGCCCAGCGCGATATTCTTCTTGTCCTTCTTACGCGGCTTGCGAACCGCGCCACGAGTCTTCGGGGGCATTTTTTCTCCTACAGAAAGTTATCGGGTGGAAGACGAGCGGTTTAGCGCGTCTTCTTCTTGCCTGCGACGGTGCGCTTCGGGCCCTTGCGGGTACGCGCGTTCGTCTTCGTACGCTGTCCGCGCACTGGCAGGCCCTTACGGTGGCGAATACCTTCGTAGCTGCCGATTTCAACCTTGCGGCGGATATCTGCTGCCACTTCGCGGCGAAGGTCACCCTCAACCTTGTAGTTGCCTTCAATGTAATCACGCAGCTGGACGAGCTCGGCGTCGGACAGGTCCTTGACCCGAACGTCCGCGCTGATGCCAGTGGCAGCCAGGGTTTCGTGTGCACGGGTCTTGCCCACGCCGTAGATGTAAGTAAGCGCAATTTCCAACCGCTTTTCGCGGGGAATGTCTACGCCAGCGAGACGAGCCATAGAGGCAGTGCTCCTTGAATAAACCGGAGGTCGTAGGCAGTACACCCGCACAAACCGTGCGGCCCCAGCCTCCGACCGGGGGTTAGCTGTACGGGCCCATATGTCCCAGATCAGCTTGTGCTGCCTTTTATTTACTTGCGTGGGTTAGCAACCCAGGATTTCCCGAAGAGGGAAATTAGCCCTGGCGCTGCTTGTGGCGCGGGTTCTCGCAGATCACCATGACCCGGCCATTACGGCGGATCACTTTGCACTTTTCGCAGATCTGCTTAACGCTCGGCTTGACCTTCATGGCGTTCCTTTGCGTGTTGCAGTTGGTCAGCTGGACCGGCTTTGAGCTGTTGCTTTGGCCGGCCAGTGTTTACTTGTAGCGGTAGACGATACGACCACGTGTCAGGTCGTACGGGCTCAGCTCCACCACTACCCGGTCCTCAGGGAGAATCCTGATGTAGTGCTGGCGCATCTTTCCAGAGATGTGTGCCAGAACGATGTGCTTGTTGGTGAGCTCAACGCGAAACATCGCGTTAGGCAGCGCCTCAGTCACAACGCCCTCGATCTCAATGACCCCGTCCTTCTTGGCCATACCCTCCGCTAACTGTTGTTTGCCGCAGCCCTCCGGCTTGCACCGGAAATGACCGCGGACGTTTTTGATTGATTGGCTGATGCCTCCCGGCCACAAAAGGGCACAACAGGGCAGACAACCAACAGACAACATTACGGCATTACCGCCCGAATGTTAAATCCAGCAATCGTAGCGCACTCAGCGTCCGTATGCACCAAAATCGCCCGCCGGCGTGCTCACGGCTTCCGCGCGGGCGATCCCGTCCAGGATGGCCAGGCGCACGACGTCGGCTGCCGCGCTCTGCAGGGTGATGAGGCTCACCTGCCGCGCGGACTCGCTGCTGCGGTCCAGTGCGAGCGCGCCGGTGGCGAGGCAAAAGACCGTGTCGCCGTCGGCCAGGGTGTGGCTGGGATTCAGTGCACGGGCCAGTCCGGCGTGGGCGGCAGAGGCTGTGCGCTTGCATTCGGCCTTGTCCAGCACGGCATTGGTGGCGACGACGACGAGTGTCGTGTTGAGCGGGGGCGGCGCTTCATGCGGCGCTGAAGCGCCGGCGGGACCGTTCCCGGCTTCCGGCGCGGCTTTCGCCGCCACGGGCGCAACCCTCTGCGTGCTCGCTCCTTCGTCGCTTAGACGCACGCTGCCGGGTTCCTCCCGTTGCGGCGATGTGCCAAAAGGTAACCCGAGCGCGTTGACCACTGCTAACGCTCCTACTACAACGCCGTTGTCCAGGGTGACCGACGCCGTGCCCACTCCGCCTTTGAACTGGCCGCGGCCGATGAGGGCTCCGGTGCCGGCTCCTACGTTGCCTCGTTCGACGTCGTGGCCTTCCTGGCGGGCGGCGGCGTCCGCGGTGGCCGCGTAGCCCATGGCGGCGTCCGGGCGCGCGGCGAAGTCCCCGCCGCGGCCAAGGTCAAAGATGGCCGCGGCCGGCACGATCGGGACCAGGCCGCCGGGCACGGCGAACCCCCGGCCGTTCTCCTCGCACCAGCGCTGGGCGCCGTGGGCCGCGGCAAGGCCGTAGGCGCTTCCCCCGCTGAGGACGATCGCATCGACGGTACGGGTCAGCGTGGTTGGGTCCAGGGCATCGGTTTCATGCGTCCCGGGACCGCCGCCCCGGACATCGACGGAGCCCACTGTCCCGGCCGGGGGCAGCACCACCGTCACCCCGGTCAGCCAGCCTTCGCCCACCCTGCCGGCATGGCCCACTCGCACACCCGGCACATCCGTAATCGCTGTCATGGCTCTATTGTGCGCTCCGGCGGGCGGCGACTGCCTACAGGCGCCACTCCATCGTCTGGACGAATCGCGGCCGGATGTCCGTCGTCCAAACAATCGTTATGCAATACTGCAGGCAACACTGAGTTAACGGGCAACGAAGCCTTGAATAACAAAGCTCTACTGGAGTCTTGTGCGGGATTCTGCCCACCAACCATGTGGTGAAGTGATTTCTAGTTATCCCCACCCACCCGCCTGCCACCGGCAGGCACGGACCCGTTAGAGACCTGAATGACGCGACAAATGACCGACCGCCGCCGCGCCGTCGTGGAGGCCAAGCCGGCCGCTGCGCCCCGCGCCCGCTGGTCCGCCAGAACCCGCCGGGACTTCTTCGTCTTCCTGGCCCTGGCCCTCCCCAACCTCCTCCTGATTGCGGTGTTCACCTACCTCCCGCTCTTCAACAACATCTACTACTCCACCCTGGACTGGACCCTCGGCTCGGCTTCGGCCACCGTGGTGGGCTTCGACAACTACGTCACGTTCTTTACGAGTTCGGACGCCACCAAGGTCCTGGGGACCACCGCTGTTTTCACCCTTATCACGGTGGGCGGTTCCATGGTCCTGGGCCTGCTGGTGGCCCTTGCCCTGAACTCCAAGATCCGCGGGACAACGTTCGCGCGCTCCGCCGTCTTCGCCCCGTACGTGCTCAGCGGCGTCGGCGTCGGCCTCGTCTGGCTGTTCATTTTCGATCCCGGCTACGGAGTGCTCGCGTGGCTCCTGCGCGGCCTGGGCCAGCAGAGTCCCCAGTGGATCAACGATCCGCAACTGTCACTGGTCATGGTCATCATCGTCTACGTCTGGAAAAACCTCGGCTACTGCGCCGTCGTCTACCTGGCCGGGCTGCAGTCGCTCCCGCAGGACGTCATGGAGGCCGCGTCGCTGGACGGCGCCAACGGTTTCCGGCGCTTTGTCAGCATGGCCCTGCCCCTGCTCTCCCCCACCACATTCTTCCTGCTCATCACCACCATGCTGAGCTCGCTGCAGGCCTTCGACCTGATCCGGATCATGACCCCGCTGGGCAACGGCACCAGCACGCTGATCTACGAGGCCTATCTGCAGGCCTTCGGTGCGTTCAACCGGGCCGGCTACTCGGCCGCAATCTCGGTGATTCTCTTCGCCATCCTGCTCATCATCACCGTGCTTCAACTGCGGTTCGTCGAACGGAAGGTGCACTACTCGTGAGCCTGCTCTCCCCCGCCAGCCCGGATCCGGCCGCCCAGGCCGGCCCGGCGTCCGCTCCAGACGCCGGTCCCGACATTCCGCTCCAGCGCCACCGGCCGTTCTCCCGGGCCAACCTGGCGCAGACCATTGCCGGCGGCTACATTCCGCTGATCCTGACCACCTTGGTGGTGTTCCTGCCGCTGCTGTGGATGGTGCTGAGCTCCTTCAAGCAGCCCGGCGAAATCATCACCATGGACTTGAAGATCCTGCCGGAAAGCCTGAACCTCGAGAACTACAACATCGCCATGACGACGGTGCCGTTCGCCCAGTTCTTTGTGAACAGCCTGATTGTCACCAGCGTGGGCGCCACCATCAAGGTCCTCCTGGCCATCCTGACCGCTTATGCGCTGGTGTTCGTCCGGTTCCCGTACAAGAACGTCATCTTCGTGCTGATCCTCGTGGCCCTGATGGTCCCCCCGCAGGTGTCCATCCTGCCCAACTACATCCTGATTGCCGGGATGGGCGGCAAGAACACCCTGTGGGGCATCATCCTCCCCGGCCTGGGCACCGCGTTTGGCACCTTCCTGCTGCGCCAGCACTTCATGACGCTGCCCGCCTCCATCCTGGAATCGGCAGAGATCGACGGCGCCGGCCACTGGCGCCGCCTGTGGCAGATCGTGGCACCGGTCTCCGGCCCGTCGATCGCCACGGTCGCGCTCGTCGTCGTGGTGAGCGAATGGAACGACTACATCTGGCCGCTCATCATCACCGACCGCCCCGAAACGATGACCCTGCCGGTGGGCCTGACCCTGCTGCAGAACTCCGAGGGCAACGGCTCCGGCTGGGGCATCCTGATGGCCGGTGCCGTCCTGGTGATCGTCCCCATCCTGCTGGTCTTCGCCGCGCTGCAGCGCTACATCGTGGCCGGCCTGACCCAGGGCAGTGTCACCGGCTGACACTGCGTTCGAACTTTACCCTTCCATCGCATTCACCAACCAACGAGTCAGCATCATCGAGAGGATCCACCATGGCATTGAATCTTGACCGCCGGAATTTCCTGGGACTGGCAGGCGCCGGAGCCGGTGCCGCCGCACTGGCTGCCTGCGGCGGCCCGTCCACCGGAGGCAGCACGCCTGCCACCAGTGCCGCCGACATCGAGTTCAGCGGCGTCAAGCCCGCAGCATCGTTCGATTTCTGGTCCAACCACCCGGGCAAGTCCCAGGACGTGGAGAAGGCCATCATTGAGAAGTTCCAGGCTAAATTCCCGGACATCAAAGTCAACCTGGTCACCGCCGGGGCGAACTATGAGGAAATCGCCCAGAAGTTCCAGACCTCGCAGGCCGCGAAGTCCGGCCTCCCGGGCCTTGTGGTGCTCTCCGACGTGTGGTGGTTCCGCTACTACTCCAACGGAAACATCATCGCCCTGGACAGCCTGGTCAAGCAGCTGGAAATCAAGGTGGATGACTTCCAGAAGTCGCTGATCGCCGACTACCAATACGCGGACAAGCAGTGGGCGCTGCCCTACGGCCGCTCCACCCCGCTGTTCTACTACAACAAGGACCACTTCAAGGCTGCCGGGCTGCCGGACCGCGCCCCGAAGACCTGGCAGGAGTTTGCCGAGTGGGCACCCAAGCTGAAGGCCAGCTCCGGCGCCCAATACGCCTACATCTACCCGGCCCTGGCCGGCTACGCAGGCTGGACGCTGCAGAACAACCTATGGGGCTGGGGCGGCAGCTGGTCCAACGAGTGGACCATCAACTGTGACTCCGCCGAGTCAGTCGCGGCACTGCAGTGGGCTCAAGACTCGATCTTCAAGGACAAGTGGGCCGGCGTCTCGTCCAAGGAAGCTGCCGACGACTTCGCCGCGGGCATTACCTCCTCCACCATCTCCTCCACAGGGTCCCTGCTGGGGGTCCTGAAGTCCGCGAAGTTCAACGTGGGCGTCGGCTACCTGCCGGGCGGCCCGAAGAACGAAAGCCCGGTCTGCCCGACCGGCGGAGCCGGCCTGGGCATCCCCAGCGGTGTCAGCAAGGAGGTCCAGCTCGCAGCCGCTACCTTCCTGAAGTTCATGACGGAACCGGAAAACACGGCGCAGTTCTCCGCGGCAACCGGCTACATGCCGACCCGCACCTCCGCTGACATGACTGCCGTGCTCGCCAAGACCCCGCAGATCAAGACCGCCATGGACCAGCTCGCCGTGACCCGGGTCCAGGACAACGCCCGGGTGTTCCTGCCCGGCGCGGACCAGGAGATGGCCAAGTCGGCCGCGGCGATCCTCACCCAGCAGGGCGACGTCAAGGCCACCATGACCGCGCTGAAGGCCACCCTTGAAGGCATCTACACCAAGGACGTGAAGCCGAAGCTCAAGAGCTGACGACGCGGCTACGCCCTGCCGACACGAAGAATCCCTGGCGATGATGGTAAACCAGCGTCGCCAGGGATTTTTCGTGTCGCAGGCGGTTAAGCGCGTCGCCGTGTGTCTGGGGTCAGGGAATCGGGACGGGCACGACGCCGAGCGGGGCCAGCTTGGCGGCTCCCCCGTCGGGTGCCGAGAGGACCCAGATGCCCTTTTCGTGGACCGCCACGGAATGCTCCCACTGGCAGGACCGCTTGCCGTCGGTGGTCACCACCGTCCAGTCGTCCTCCAGCACGGCGGTTTCGATGCTGCCACGCACCAGCATCGGTTCAATGGCCAGGCACAGCCCGGGGCGGATCTTCGGCCCGCGGTGGTTGGTGCGGTAGTTCGGCACATCGGGGGCCATATGCATCTCGGAGCCGATGCCGTGGCCCACGTAGTCCTCGAGGATGCCCAAAGCCTTGCCGGGCACCGCGGACACGTAGTCGTCCACGGCATTTCCGATGTCGCCGACGAACTTGCCGGTCGCCACTGCGGCAATCCCATGCCACATCGCGGCCTCGGTGACGTCGGAGAGCCTCTGGTCCTCCGGGTCGGCGGTGCCCACGATCACGGTGCGGGCGGAGTCCGAGTGCCAGCCGTCAAGGATCGCGCCTCCGTCGATCGAGAGGATATCCCCGTCCTGCAGGACGCGGTCACCGGGGATGCCGTGCACCACCTCCTCGTTGACGGAGGTGCAGATCGTGGCCGGGAAACCGTGGTAACCGAGGAAATTGGAGGTGGCTCCGGCGTCTTTGAGCACGGCGGCGAACACAGCGTCGAGGTCTTTCGTGGTCTTACCAGGGGCGGCGGCCGCAACGGCGGCGTCGAGGGCCCGGCTGAGGACGAGCCCGGCCCCGTGCATGGAGCGCATCTGGGCGTTGGTCTTGTATTCGATGCGTGGCTGGCCGAATGCCATCCGCAACTTCCTTTCAGTGGGACTGTGCCGCCCTCGGGCGCACGGCCAAATGGCTGAGGCTCCTCCCGGTCGTCCGGGAGGAGCCTCAAGGTTTGTGGGCCGATCAGGCCGACTGGGCCTCTTTGATGGCCTGCATGACGCGGTCGGTGACCTCGTCGATGCCGCCGATGCCATCGACACGGGTCAGGATGCCGCGGTCGGCATACTTCGCGACGACAGCCTCCGTCTGGCCGTGGTATAGGTCAAGGCGGTGCCGGATGACGGCCTCGTTGTCGTCGGTGCGTCCGGTTTCCTTGGCGCGGCCCAGCAGGCGCGTGACAAGTTCCTCGTCATCGGCCGTGAGCTGCAGGACGACGTCGAGCAACTGGCCCCCGTCTGCGAGGATCCCGTCGAGGTAGTCCACCTGCGCGGTTGTGCGGGGGTAACCGTCCAGGAGGAATCCGTTGTCGACGTCGTCCTCGCCGAGGCGGTCGCGGACCATCTTGTTGGTCACGCTGTCCGGGACGAAGTCGCCGGCGTCCATGTATTTCTTGGCTTCGATGCCAAGCGGCGTCTCACCCTTGACGTTGGCGCGGAAGATATCTCCCGTAGAGATCGCAATAACGCCGAGGCGCTCCGAAATGCGTTCCGCCTGCGTTCCCTTGCCGGATCCGGGAGGTCCGATAATCAACATTCTCGTCATCGCAAAAGCCCTTCGTAGTGACGCTGCTGTAGCTGCGCATCAATCTGCTTGACGGTCTCCAAACCTACGCCGACCATGATCAGGATCGACGTGCCACCGAACGGGAAGTTCTGGTTGGCATTGATCAAGACCAGGGCGACCAGCGGGATAAGTGCCACAAAAGCCAGGTAAATGGCACCGGGGAGCGTGATCCTGGAAAGCACATACTGCAGGTAGTCTGCGGTCGGCTTGCCGGCACGGATACCCGGAATGAAGCCGCCGTACTTCTTCATGTTCTCAGAAACTTCTTCAGGGTTGAAAGTGATCGCAACATAGAAGTAAGTGAAGAACACAATCATGGCGAAGTAGAGCGCCATGTAGATCGGGTGGTCACCGCGGACCAGGTTGTTGTTGATCCACTCCACCCAGGGGGCCAGCGGCTCGCCGGGCTTGGGCTGGTTGAACTGCGAGATCAGGCCCGGCAGGTACAGCATCGAGGAAGCGAAGATGACGGGCACGACGCCGGCCATGTTCACCTTGATCGGGATGTACGTGCTGGTGCCGCCCACGGTGCGGCGGCCAATCATGCGCTTCGCGTACTGCACCGGGATGCGGCGCTGGGACTGCTCCACGAAGACCACGGCGGCTACGGTGAGCAGGCCGATCACCAGGACCAGGAAGAACGTCCCGGGGCCCTTGGAGGTCCAGATGGCGCCGAGCGAGCCGGGGAAGCTGGAAACGATCGAGGTGAAGATGAGCAGCGACATTCCGTTGCCGACACCCTTTTCGGTCACGAGCTCACCCATCCACATGATGAGGCCGGTGCCGGCCGTCAGCGTGATGATGATGAGGATCGTGGTGACGAGGCTGGTGTCCGGGATGACCGGCAGCTGGCAGTTCGGCAGCAGCTGGCCCGAACGCGCGAGCGACACGAGCGTCGTGGCGTTCAGCAGGCCCAGGGCGATCGTAAGGTAGCGCGTGTACTGCGTCAGCTTCGACTGGCCGGAGGCGCCTTCCTCGTACAGCATCTGGAACCGGGGAATGACCACCCGGAGCAGCTGGACGATGATGCTGGCCGTGATGTACGGCATGATGCCCAGGGCGAAGACGGACACCTGCAGCAATGCACCGCCGCTAAACAGGTTGACGAGCTGGTAGATACCGCCCGAGGTCTGACCGTTCTGCAAGCATTGTTGGACATTCTGGTAGCTCACACCAGGCGAGGGGATGAAGGCACCCAAGCGGAAGATTGTGATGATTCCCAGCGTGAACAACAACTTGCGTCGCAGATCAGGCGTGCGAAAGGCCCGGCCAAATGCGCTAAGCAAGCGTCCTCCTGAGTAATAAGTAAAGTCGTGTGAGATAGGTCAAATAAACCCAACAACCGAGTCTAACGGGTGGACGCGTCCTGCGAACAATCGCAGGGCCGGGAAAAAAGAAAAACTCCCGGTACCTGGGGCCGGGGCCCCGGGTACCGGGAGTTTTCACAACGGGCAACTGCCCCGCCGCCTCCTTAGAGGGCGGTGGTGCTTCCGCCTGCTGCTGCAATCTTTTCTGCGGCGCTGGCCGAGAATGCGTGGACGGTGACATCGACCTTGACGGTGATGTCACCGGTGCCCAGCACCTTGACGGGCTGGTTCTTGCGAACGGCACCCTTTTCGACCAGGTTCTCCACGGTGACTGCGCCACCTTCCGGGAACAGCTCGTTGAGCTTGTCCAGGTTTACAACCTGGTACTCAACCCGGAACGGGTTCTTGAAGCCGCGCAACTTCGGCAGGCGCATGTGCAGCGGCAGCTGGCCGCCGGCAAAGCCAGCCTTGATCTGGTAGCGGGCCTTCGTACCCTTGGTACCGCGACCTGCGGTCTTACCCTTGGAACCTTCACCACGACCAACTCGGGTCTTGGCGGTTTTGGCACCCGGGGCGGGACGCAGGTGGTGAACCTTCAGTGCGTTCTGCTTCTCAGCAGCGGCGACCTGTGCCTTTTCGGCGGTGTTCTTCTCTGCCATTACTTCGCCTCCTCTACCTTTACCAGGTGCGGAACCGTGTTGAGCATTCCGACGGTCACGGCGTCGGCGGTGCGGACAACGGTGTGTCCGATCCGCTTCAGGCCGAGGGACCGCAGGGTGTCGCGCTGGTTCTGCTTGCCGCCAATGGCGGACTTGATCTGAGTGATCTCCAACTGTGCGTCGGAGACAAGCACGTTCTTAGCCATGACTCAGACACCTGCCTTCTGGTTCAGGAGCGCCTTCACCATTGCCGGCGGGGCGATCTCGTCGAGCGGGAGGCCGCGGCGTGCTGCCACTGCTGCCGGCTCTTCGAGGCGCTTCAGCGCGTCAACGGTCGCGTGAACGATGTTGATGGCGTTGGAAGATCCGAGCGACTTGGAGAGAATGTCGTGGATGCCCACGCACTCCAGTACTGCACGGACCGGACCGCCGGCGATAACACCGGTACCCGCGGAAGCCGGACGCAGCATGACGACGCCTGCGGCGGCCTCACCCTGGACGCGGTGCGGGATGGTGCTGCCGATGCGGGGAACGCGGAAGAAGGACTTCTTGGCTTCTTCGACGCCCTTCGCGATGGCGGCGGGAACTTCCTTGGCCTTGCCGTAGCCGACGCCGACCATACCGTTGCCGTCACCGACGACGACGAGGGCGGTGAAGCTGAAGCGACGACCACCCTTGACGACCTTGGAAACACGGTTGATGGTTACGACGCGCTCTACGAACTGGCTCTTTTCGGCTTCGCGGCCACCGTCGCGGCCACCACGGCCACCACGGTCTCCACGGCCCTGGCCGCGGTCGCCACGCTCGCCACGACGGGCGCCACCACGGGCGCCGTCGGTGGTAGCAGGCGCAGCGGTCTCAGTTGCCGGAGCAGCTACAGCTTCAGTCACCTGAATGTCCTTTTCGTTATTTTCGGTCACAGTGCCAGCCCACCTTCACGTGCGCCGTCAGCGACGGCGGCGATCCGGCCGTGGTACTTGTTACCACCGCGGTCGAAGACAACAGCTTCGATACCGGCAGCCTTGGCACGCTCGGCGACGAGCTCGCCAACGCGCTTGGCCTTGGCAGTCTTGTCACCGTCGAATGCACGAAGGTCGGCTTCCAGAGTGGAGGCGCTCGCTACGGTCAGGCCCTTGCTGTCATCGACAACCTGGACGAATACGTGGCGTGCGGAACGGTTGACGACCAGACGAGGACGTACAGCCGTTCCGGAGATGCGCTTGCGGATACGAAGCTGGCGGCGGCTGCGCTGGGCAGACTTGCTCTTGTTCGTACGCTTCTTGTTAATTGCGATCGCCATGGTTACTTACCAGCCTTTCCGACCTTGCGGCGGATGACTTCGCCTGCGTAACGGATGCCCTTGCCCTTGTAGGGGTCCGGCTTCCGCAGCTTGCGAATGTTGGCAGCAACCTCGCCGACCTGCTGCTTGGAGATACCTGAAACAGAGAGCTTGGTCGGGGTCTCTACTGCAAAGGTGATGCCGTTCGGTGCCGTGATGTTAACCGGGTGGCTGAAGCCCAGAGCGAACTCCAGGTCAGATCCCTTTGCCTGAACGCGGTAACCAGTACCAACGATTTCAAGCTTCTTCTCGTAGCCTGCGGTGACACCCTGGATCATGTTGGCGATCAGGGTGCGGGTCAGGCCGTGCAGCGAACGTGAGGCGCGCTCGTCGTTCGGGCGGGCGACAGTCAGGGTGCCATCTTCCAGGGAAACCTCGATCGGGCTGGGCACAGTGTGGCTCAGCTCGCCTTTGGAACCCTTGACGCTGACGACAGAGCCGTCAACCTTGACCTCAACGCCGGCAGGAACGGTGATGGGGAGACGTCCAATACGTGACATTATTCTCTTCCTTTCCCGTTACCAGACGTAAGCGAGGACTTCGCCGCCCACGCCCTTCTTGCCGGCCTGCTTGTCAGTCAAGAGGCCGGAAGAGGTGGACAGGATTGCGACACCCAGGCCACCGAGCACGTGCGGCAGGTTGGTGGACTTTGCGTATACGCGCAGTCCCGGCTTGGAAATACGACGAACGCCAGCGATTGAACGCTCGCGGTTCGGACCGAACTTGAGCTCGAGGGTCAGCTTCTTGCCAACCTCAGCGTCTTCTTCTTTCCAGGAGGCGATGTAACCTTCGGCCTTCAGGATGTCGGCAACGCGTGCCTTGAGCTTGCTGTACGGCATAGACACGGATTCGTGGTATGCCGAGTTTGCGTTGCGCAGACGCGTAAGCATGTCTGCGACGGGATCTGTCATTGTCATGGTGGGCTCTTGCCCTTCCTCATAACGGTTTCCGCCGTGCAGGTCGTACCGAAAGTTAATTCGGAACCAGCGCGGACGGACCTTTTACGTAGCTAGATTAATCTTCGGTCTTGAACGGGAAGCCAAGCGCCTTGAGCAGCGCGCGGCCTTCGTCGTCGGTCTTGGCAGTGGTCACGACGGTGATGTCCATGCCGCGAACGCGGTCGATGGAATCCTGGTCGATCTCGTGGAACATAACCTGCTCGGTCAGACCGAAGGTGTAGTTGCCGTTGCCGTCGAACTGCTTGCCGCTGAGGCCCCGGAAGTCACGGATACGCGGCAGAGCCAGCGTGACCAGACGGTCCAGGAATTCCCACATGCGGTCCCCACGCAGAGTTGCGTGTGCACCGATCGGCATGCCTTCGCGCAGCTTGAACTGTGCGATCGACTTGCGGGCCTTGGTTACCTGCGGCTTCTGGCCGGTGATCAGGGTCAGATCGCGGACAGCGCCGTCGATCAGCTTGGAGTCCTTGGCGGCATCTCCAACACCCATGTTCACAACGACCTTGACCAGGCGGGGAACCTGGTTGACGTTCTCGTACTTGAATTCCTCAACGAGCGTGCTCTTGATGGAATCCGCGTACTTGGTCTTCAGACGAGGAACGATCTTGCTTGCCGGAGTCTCGAGAGTCTCAGTCATTAGATGTCCTTCCCTGAGCTCTTGGCCACGCGGACACGCACTTCGCGCTTCACGCCATCGCGCTCAACGGTCTCGGTGCGGAAACCGACGCGGGTGGGCTTTTTGGTGGACGGGTCAACCAGAGCCACGTTGGAGATGTGGATCGAAGCCTCGACGACTTCGATGCCACCGGTCTTGGTGCCGCGCTGCGACTGACCGACCTTGGTGTGCTTGGTTACGCGGTTAATACCGTCGACCAACACGCGGTTGGTCTCGGGGAAGACGCGCAGAACCTTGCCCTGCTTGCCCTTGTCGCCGCCGCGCTCAGCCTTGGCGCCAGTGATGACCTGAACCAGGTCGCCCTTTTTGATCTTAGCCATGGACTAAAGCACCTCCGGAGCCAGAGAAACGATCTTCATGAACTTCTTATCGCGAAGTTCACGACCAACCGGTCCGAAGATGCGGGTACCGCGGGGGTCACCGTCAGCCTTCAGGATCACAGCTGCGTTCTCGTCAAACTTGATATAGGAACCATCCGCACGGCGGCGTTCCTTCTTGGTACGGACGATGACAGCCTTGACGACGTCGCCCTTCTTTACGTTGCCGCCCGGAATTGCGTCCTTGACGGTAGCGACGATTACGTCGCCAATGCCTGCGTAGCGACGGCCAGATCCACCGAGAACGCGAATGGTAAGGATTTCCTTAGCACCCGTGTTGTCGGCGACCTTGAGTCGCGACTCCTGCTGAATCACTATTTACTCCTTGCGTCGCGCGGGTTCTCAGACCGAAAATCTTCCTACGGAATGAGCCTTGCGGAACGGTTGATCGGGGTGTCTCTTGACCTGCCTGGATTTTGCCAGACCAGGCCTAAACTCCCGTGCCAAAAACATTTGCTTCCCAGGTGGATCCCGACGGGTCGGGGCACAAGGGGGCACTATGCCGTGGCACGCTTGTTTACGAGGTTTGATGACGGCGCACAGAAGGCGCCATACAAACTCAAAATCTTAGCACGTTTCGCGCCTATCCCCATATCACAGCAAGGCTGCAGGGAGGGAACGAAGAAACCCCCGCTCCCAGAAGGGAACGGGGGTTTCTCTACTGCAACCGCCTGGGCGGTAGTGCAGGTGTTACTTGGCCTTCTCGAGGATCTCCACCAGACGCCACCGCTTGGTAGCGGAGAGCGGGCGGGTCTCGGCGAGGAGAACGAGGTCGCCGATGCCGGCGCTGTTCTCTTCGTCGTGAGCCTTGATCTTCGTGTTGCGGCGAAGGACCTTGCCATAGAGGGCGTGCTTCACACGGTCCTCGACCTGGACAACGATGGTCTTTTCCATCTTGTCCGAGACCACATAGCCGCGCTTCGTCTTACGGTAACCGCGCTCGTCAGCCGTAGCTGCGCCGGAAACAGTTTCCGTCACGTTCTCGTCCTTTTCACTCACTTGGCGTCCTCCTCGGTCTCAGCCTCGGCCGGCTTTTCAGCCTTCTCAGCCTTGGCTGCGGACTTCTTGGACTTCTTTTCTTCCTTGGCTTCCACAACCGGTGCGGCAACCTCGGCACGAATGCCCAGCTCGCGCTCACGGAGAACGGTGTAGATGCGGGCGATGTCCTTCTTTACCGCGCGCAGACGACCGTGGTTCTCCAGCTGACCGGTGGCGGACTGGAAACGCAGGTTGAACAGCTCTTCCTTGGCCTTACGGAGTTCTTCAACGAGTCGCTCGTTGTCGAAACCGTCCAGCTGTGCGGATGCAAGTTCCTTGGATCCTACTGACATTTCTATTCACCACCTTCGCGACGCAGAATGCGTGCCTTCAACGGGAGCTTGTGGATCGCCAAGCGCAGTGCCTCACGGGCAGTTTCTTCATCGACACCGGAGATCTCAAAGAGAACCCGGCCCGGCTTGACGTTTGAGACCCACCATTCCGGAGAACCCTTACCGGAACCCATGCGGGTTTCGGCCGGCTTCTTCGTCAGCGGACGGTCCGGATAGATGTTGATCCAGACCTTGCCGCCACGCTTGATGTGGCGGGTCATCGCAATACGGGCAGACTCGATCTGACGGTTGGTGACGTATGCCGGGCTCAGAGCCTGGATACCCCACTCACCGAAGGAGACCTTGGTGCCGCCCGTAGCAGCGCCGGAACGACCCGGGTGGTGCTGCTTACGGTGCTTGACTCGACGTGGGATAAGCATTTAAGCCTGTCCTCCTTCTACTGCCGGTGCGGCTGCGGTAGCTGCTTCAACAGCCGGAGCTTCGGCAGCAGCGGGTGCAGCCTCGGCCGGGCGGTCGTTGCGACGACGGCGGTCACCACGGTCAGCGCCGCTCGGGCGGCCCGGGCGGTCGCTGGGACCACGGCCGCGGGACGGTGCAGCAGCTGCCTGCTGAGCCAGTTCCTTGGCGGTGACGTCACCCTTGTAGATCCAGACCTTCACGCCGATGCGGCCGAAGGTGGTCTTGGCCTCGTAGAAGCCGTAGTCGATGTTCGCACGGAGGGTGTGCAGGGGCACACGGCCTTCGCGGTAGAACTCCGAGCGGGACATTTCTGCGCCGCCCAGTCGACCCGAGCACGCGATACGGATGCCCTTGGCACCTGCACGCTGTGCGGACTGCATGGCCTTCTTCATCGCACGGCGGAAAGCCACGCGGGAAGTCAGCTGCTCAGCAACGCCCTGGGCAACAAGCTGTGCTTCCATCTCGGGGTTCTTGACCTCGAGGATGTTCAGCTGAACCTGCTTGCCGGTGAGCTTTTCGAGCTCGCCGCGGATGCGGTCTGCTTCTGCGCCGCGGCGGCCGATGACGATGCCCGGACGTGCCGTGTGGATATCCACACGGACACGGTCGCGGGTGCGCTCGATTTCAACCTTGGCGATACCGGCGCGCTCCATGCCCGTGGACATGAGCTGGCGGATACGGATGTCTTCGCGAACGAAGTCCTTGTACCGCTGGCCGGGCTTGGTGCTGTCAGCAAACCAGTGCGATACGTGATCGGTGGTGATGCCGAGTCGGAACCCGTGCGGGTTAACTTTCTGTCCCACTTAGCGAGCCTCCTCTTTCTCCGGGGTAGCGACTACCACGGTGATGTGGCTCGTGCGCTTCTTGATCTGAAATGCACGACCCTGGGCTCGCGGCTGGAACCGCTTCATGGTCGGGCCTTCATCAACAAACGCTTCGCTGATGATGAGGTCACCTTCGTCAAACGCCACGCCGTCGCGGTCCGCGAGGACCCGGGCGTTGGAGATTGCCGACTGAACTACCTTGAATACCGGCTCTGAAGCTGCCTGCGGGGCAAACTTCAGAATTGCCAGAGCCTCATTCGCTTGCTTACCACGAACAAGGTTGACGACGCGCCGGGCCTTCATAGGCGTTACGCGGATGTGACGCGCAATTGCCTTGGCTTCCATTGCTTTCCTTCTCTCGTCTTTGACGTAAGTGCAGGCGCCTAGCGGCGCTTGCCCTTACGGTCGTCCTTGACATGGCCGCGGAATGTCCGCGTGGGAGCGAATTCGCCGAGCTTGTGCCCGACCATCGACTCAGTGACAAACACGGGGATGTGCTTGCGTCCGTCGTGTACGGCGATCGTGTGGCCGAGCATGTCGGGGACGATCATCGAACGGCGGGACCAGGTCTTGATGACGTTCTTGGTGCCCTTTTCGTTTTCCCTGGCTACCTTTACAAAGAGGTGCTGGTCAACGAAAGGACCTTTTTTCAGGCTGCGTGGCATGTGTCCAGGCTCCTATCGCTTGTTCTTGCCAGTACGACGGCGACGAACAATAAGCTTGTCGCTCTCTTTGTTGGGACGGCGGGTGCGGCCTTCGCGCTTACCGTTCGGGTTGACGGGGTGACGTCCACCGGACGTCTTACCCTCGCCACCACCGTGGGGGTGGTCGACCGGGTTCATGGCGACACCACGGACGGTCGGGCGAACGCCCTTCCAGCGCATACGGCCGGCCTTACCCCAGTTGATGTTCGACTGCTCGGCGTTACCGACCTCGCCGACGGTTGCGCGGCAGCGCACGTCAACGTTGCGGATTTCACCGGAAGGCAGACGCAGCTGGGCGAAACGGCCTTCCTTAGCAACGAGCTGGATCGATGCGCCGGCGGAGCGGCCCATCTTGGCGCCGCCACCCGGACGCAGTTCAACTGCGTGGATTACGGTACCGACCGGGATGTTGCGCAGCGGAAGGTTGTTGCCGGGCTTGATATCAGCGTCGGCACCTGCCTCTACCGTGTCACCCTGGGCCAGCTTGTTCGGGGCGATGATGTAACGCTTGGTGCCATCAACGTAGTGGAGGAGCGCGATGCGAGCCGTGCGGTTCGGATCGTACTCGATTTCGGCAACGCGGGCGTTGACGCCGTCTTTGTCGTGGCGACGGAAGTCGATCAGACGGTACTGGCGCTTGTGGCCACCACCCTTGTGACGGGTCGTGATCTTACCGGTGTTGTTACGGCCACCCTTTTTCGGGAGGGGACGAACCAACGACTTTTCCGGCGTCGACCGCGTGATTTCAGTGAAGTCCGCTACGCTCGAGCCGCGACGGCCCGGGGTAGTCGGCTTATATTTACGGATTCCCATAATTTAATTTCCTCGTTAAAGTGGTCTCCGCTACGAGAGCGGACCGCCGAAGATGTCGATCGTGCCTTCTTTGAGGCTCACAATTGCACGCTTGGTGTTCTTGCGGGTACCCCATCCGAATTTGGTCCGCTTGCGCTTACCGGCACGGTTGATGGTGTTGATCGAGTCGACCTTGACGGAGAAGATTTTCTCCACGGCCAGCTTGATCTCGGTCTTGTTCGAGCGGGGGTCCACCAGGAAGGTGTACTTGCCCTCATCGATCAGGCCGTAGCTCTTTTCCGAAACGACGGGTGCAAGCACGACGTCGCGCGGGTCTTTGATGGTGGCTGCACTCACTTGGCATCCTCCTCGTTCTTTGCCACTGCCCGGGAAGCAACGAATGCTTCGTAGGCAGCCTTGGTGAAGACAACGTCATCGGAAACGAGAACGTCGTAGGTGTTCAGCTGGTCTGCGTACAGAACGTGAACATCCGTGAGGTTGCGCACGGAGAGTGCAGCAACATCGTTGGCGCGCTCGATGACGACGAGCAGGTTCTTGCGCTCGGAGACACCCCGCAGTGTTGCCAGTGCGGCGCTGGAGGACGGCTTGGTGCCGGGTACCAGTTCAGCGACAACGTGGATGCGGCCGTTACGGGCGCGGTCAGAGAGAGCGCCGCGCAGTGCAGCAGCAATCATCTTCTTGGGGGTGCGCTGGCTGTAGTCACGCGGCGTGGGGCCGTGGACAACGCCACCACCGGTCATGTGAGGAGCACGGATTGAACCCTGACGGGCGCGGCCGGTGCCCTTCTGCTTGAACGGCTTGCGACCTGCACCGGAAACCTCGGCGCGGGTCTTGGTCTTGTGGGTACCCTGGCGAGCAGCAGCGAGCTGGGCGACGACGACCTGGTGCAGCAGCGGCACGTTGGTCTGTACGTCGAAGATCTCTGCAGGCAGGTCAACCTTGACAGTGCTAGTCATTGAACTAGGCTCCCTTCACGGCGGTGCGTACGAGTACGACCTGGCCGCGGGCGCCGGGGACGGCGCCCTTGATCAGGAGCAGCGACTTCTCGACGTCAACCGCGTGGACCGTGAGGTTCAGCGTGGTGTGACGAACGGCGCCCATGCGGCCGGCCATTTTCATGCCCTTGAAGACGCGGCTCGGGGTGGATGCGCCACCGATTGAACCGGGCTTACGGTGGTTCTTGTGGGCACCGTGGGAAGCTCCAACGCCGTGGAAGCCGTGACGCTTCATAACACCGGCGAAGCCCTTACCCTTGGTGGTGCCAACGACGTCGATCTTCTGGCCGGCTTCGAAGAGCTCAACGGAGAGCTCCTGGCCCAGCTCGTAAGAGTCAGCATCTGCAGTGCGCAGTTCTACGACGTGGCGGCGAGGCGTGACGCCTGCCTTTTCAAAGTGACCAGCCAGCGGCTTGGTGACCTTGCGGGGATCGATCTGGCCGTAGCCGATCTGAACGGCGACATAGCCATCAGTGTCTGCATTGCGCAGCTGCGTGATGACGTTTGAGTCAGCCTGGACCACAGTGACGGGGATGAGCTTGTTGTTCTCGTCCCAGACCTGGGTCATGCCGAGCTTCGTGCCCAGCAGGCCCTTTACGTTACGGGTTGCGGTCATAGTCTCTCAGCACCTCCCTACAGCTTGATTTCGATGTTCACGTCGGCCGGCAGGTCGAGACGCATGAGCGAATCAACAGCCTTGGGCGTGGGATCGATGATGTCGATAAGACGCTTGTGCGTGCGCATTTCAAAGTGCTCGCGGCTGTCTTTGTACTTGTGCGGAGAGCGGATGACGCAGTAGATATTCTTCTCCGTCGGCAGCGGCACAGGGCCAACTACCGTGGCGCCTGCGCGCGTGACCGTCTCAACGATCTTCCGTGCTGAAGAGTCAATGACCTCGTGGTCGTATGACTTCAGCCGGATGCGGATTTTTTGTCCCGCCATGTCGCCTGACTCTCTTTCAGTTAGTACTACCCTGTTTACTTGCGTGTTGCATGTGGCTGCCGAGGCAATTGAAGTCGTAACTACCACCCGCCGCACAAGCTGAATCCGGAAGAATCCGGGTTCCTCAACCTGCCGGCGTAACCGACCCCCGCGGTCGGGCGTGTCGCGCTTTTCACGCGTACTCGTCCGCAGTTCCTTGGGGCGTGGGTTATGTTTGGTCTCCTACCTGGACCCTGACACCCGGCATTATCCGGATCGGGACGCGAAGGAGCGCTTGAACAACTCATCTAGTATGCCGGAATTACCGGGGAGAAGCGAATCGACCGCGGGCCGGGGTGGGCCGGTCACCGGCCGGATCACGGGGCGCGGGCATGGGCGACGGCGGGAACGGACTCCTGCTCATTGCCTTCGGCAGGCACCGTGGGGATGATGGGGGCATGACTGTGCAGGATTCCGTGGCAGTTCAGGCCCTCGCCGCGCGCTTGGGCCCGGATTTCCAGCTGGGGGTCGCCTCGGCTGCTTTCCAGATCGAGGGCTCCCTCGCGGCCGGCGGCCGCGGGCCATCCGGCTGGGACGCCTTTGTCCAGAAACCCGGGAGTATCCAGGACGGCCACTCCCCCGCCGTCGCCTGCGACCACTACAACCGGTCTCCGGAAGATGTCGAACTGATGCGCGCGCTCGGCATCGACTCCTACCGCTTCTCCATCTCCTGGCCGCGCATTCAGCCTGACGGCACAGGACCGTTCAACACCGAGGGGCTCGACTTCTACGACCGGCTGATCGACCAGCTTCTCGAGGCCGGCATCTCACCGATGGCAACCCTGTACCACTGGGACACCCCGCTGCCGCTGGAACACCGCGGCGGCTGGTTGAACCGTGCGACCGCGGAACGGTTCGCCGAGTACAGTGCGGCCGCCGGCCACCGCTTCGGCGACCGCGTCGCGCAGTGGGTGACGCTAAACGAACCTGTGTCCGTCACGCTCAACGGCTATGCCCTGGGGGTCCACGCCCCCGGCCATGACCTGCTCTTCGACGCGCTGCCCGCCGTCCACCACCAGCTGCTGGGCCATGGCCTCGCCGTGCAGGCGCTGCGTGCGGAGGGAGTCACCGGCGCCGTGGGCGTCACCAACCTGCATTCCCCGGTCCGGCCTGCGACACGCTCGGTGACGGACCGGATACTGGCCGAGATGTTCGATCTCGTGCTGAACCGGGTCTACGCGGATCCGATCCTCCTGGGCCGGTACCCGAAAGTGCCGCTGATCGCCAAGCCCTGGTTCCGCTCGCTGGGGAAGATCTCCGATGCCGACCTGCGCACCATCCACCAGCCCCTCGATTTCTACGGCCTTAACTACTACTACCCCGTAAAGGTTGCGACCGGACGCGGCCAGGGCGAAAGCCCCGTCGGCAACGTGGATGCCATGCTGAAGATGCCGTTCCACCTGGCGGCGTTCCCGGAATACGCGACCACCGGCTTCGGCTGGCCGGTGGCACCGGACCACCTGGGTCCGCTGCTACGGGAGCTGAAGGACAGGTACGCCGGGGCGCTGCCCCCGCTGTACATCACCGAAAGCGGCGCCAGTTTCCCCGAGCCCGACCATGTGTCCGGCCCCATCGCGGATGCGGACCGGATCAGCTACATCGCATCCCACCTGGGTCATGCCCTGGACGCTACGGCGCCCGGCGGCATCGCGGAGGACGTTGAGTTGCTGGGCTATTACGTGTGGACCCTGATGGATAACTTTGAATGGGCGGCCGGCTACTCGCAGCGCTTCGGGCTGGTCCACGTGGATTTCGACACCCAGGAGCGCACGCCCAAGGATTCGTACTACTGGTACCAGGCACTCAGCCGGGCACGCAGGGCCTGACCCGGCAGGGGCCACCCCGCCGGATGTGCCCGGCTATTTCTGCCGGTTGGCCCGGTTGATCCGCTTGGCCCGCTCAATCTCGTGGCGGAAGTGCTTCTTGGCCCAAAAGACACCGGCGACGACGGCGACTACCACCAACAGGAAAATAAACCAGCCCATTGTGAGCTCCCTTCGTTGGCAGCAACGATATCAGCGCCGGGTCGTCGCCAGCCATTGCCCGCCGGCTGGGCGCTGATCGTGCGCACTGTGGCCGGCAGTCCCGGCATGCTCACGTCCCCGGCACGCGGACGAACAGCGCTGCTGCGGATTCGTCCGTTTCCAGTTTCCAGTGGGGGTCTGCTCGCAGGCTCCGTGCCAGGCCGCTTGAGGGTGGAAGTGATGAGGACCAGCACGGCCAGATAATCCACCAGGTGGGGGCGCGCTGAAAACCAGATGATCAGCACAAGGGACGCGGGGAACAGCAACCAGCCTGCCACGGCCGCTGAAGCCCCGAGATTCCTGGCCAGAAGCAGGACGAGGCCGAAAATGGCCAGCACAATCACGGCGCAAATGAGTGCCACACCGGGCAGGCCGCCTGAGTTGTACACCCCCGCAAGGAGGACATTGAACCCCCACGAGTTCAAGGACCAAGGTTCGCCGGCAGCCGTCCAGGAAAAGGGATCAACTGTAGGGATCTTCCCCGCCTCGAGGGTTAGGATGCCGGTGCGTATTTGCCAGAACGTGTCTGATTCACTGAAGTTCTCTGCACGGGCCAACGCAATTGGCAGGAAGGCCAGCCAGGCGAGGAGCCAATATTTCGTGGGCGCCAGGCGCCCGACGGCAGGGCCCGCCGGCCGGTCCCTCACTGCTTCGGCACTTCGTCCTTCGACCATAGGGTGCACGATACCCGAGCCTCTCGCCGCACTCCCGCAGGTCACGGCCTGACAACTTGCCATTCAGGTCCTGGGTCACCGCGCCAGGCCCCGTCAACCACGCTCCGCCGGCTCAGGTTGCGACGCCGGCTCGGCTGCGGCAGGCCTGGTGCGGGTCAGCCGCCAGACCGCGATCGCGATCAGGGCCGCGGCAATGAGGGCCAGCAGCGCGAACGTGTACTGGCGCATCGCCCACAGGATGCACCCGGCTACCCCCGCCGCACCCCACCAGACAAACAGCCGTTCGCCAGCCACCAGCCCCGCCATCAGCAGGACGGCCATCAGCGCCAGGACCCAGAGCTGCTGGCCCGGATCACCGCCCAAGATGATCCCCAGCCCGGACAGGGTCAACAGCCCGGCACCGCCGGACCACAGCAGCCGGACCGCCCTGCGGTTCCCGGACGCCAGGCGCAGGGCGCCCAGCACCGCGGCAAGAACCACGTACCACTGCAGCGTCCAGAACCAATTGGGCCAGTCGGAGCCGGCTTCGAGTCCGGTGAAGAGCACCGCGCGCTGCACGGCCGCCGTCGTGGCGAAAAGCCCCAGTTCCGCGCCCAGCCTGCGGGCTCTCACCGGCACTTCGGCGCAGCACACTGCGGCGGTGCACACCACGAGCGCGGCACCGGCCCAGGACGTCGCGTCCCAGCACAGTCCGGCCGCCGCCGCGAGTGCAACACCCACGACCCCGGCAGCTGCCAGCGACCAGCGCCGGACCGGATCGGCGGCCAGCGGGACACGGCCCAGCCACCGGAGGGCATACAGCGCCGCCGCAGCCGGGGCGCAGCCGGCCAGCCACGGCAGGTAGCTGCCCCAGGCGCCCGGCACGTCTTCCAGCAATTCGGCGGCTCCCAGCGTGGCACCGGCCAGCACCGCCGCAACAGCCGGCACGTAGAACACCGGCCACCGCTCGAGGTACGAGGCCGAAAAGAATACCACCGCAAGAACCAGGACCGACGCCGCGGTCAACCCGTCGGCTGCCGGCGGTGCCAGCAGCAGGGCGGACACAACAAAAGCCCCGGAGGCGGCCAGCCAGAGCCACCGTTCGACGTCGGCCCTTGCGTTCCGCCGGAACAGCAGACCTGCGCCGGTGGCGGCCAGCGACAGCCCAAGCAAGACCAGCACGACCCCGTCCCGGCTGAGCAGGGGCCGGTCCAGGAAGCCGCCGGAGGCCGGGCCGCCGTCGAACTGTGCCAGCGGACCCATCGCCACCGTGCCGAACACGGCGGCATAGACCGTCAGGTAGGCCGCCCCCCGTCCCGCGAAGACCCGGCTGGCCACCGCCGCTGAGACCAGCAGCAGCGCCACGTGCAGCAGGACGACCCAGCGGCCGCCGTCGTCCGGGTCGGCCACAAGGTAGCCCAGGGGAAGCACGGTCTGGGCCGCGAGCGTAATCCAGACCGCTGCCTGCTGGAACGGGACTTCCACCAGGCGGTGCCGAATGAGCCAGCGGATCACGTGCTGGGCCGCGAGAACGAGCCCGAAGGTCACCGAGACGGCGGTGACGGAGACCGTCGTGTCGTAGCTGAGCACGAGGGCCAAGCCCAGGGTGAGTACCCGGGCCGAAGCGAAGTAGCCTCCCTTGGCGGTGCGCGAGGAGGCCGCCACCACCATCACGGCGCTGAAGACGGCGAAGATGCCCAGCACCAACTCGACGTCGAGCGCCGAGCCCGCCCGGGCCAGCAGCAGCACCAGCAACGCCGCCGGGGCAACCGCCGTCGACGGCCGGCGGGCGCGCAGGACGAATCCCGCAGCCGCTGCGCTGAACGCAATCATGGCCACGGCAGCAGTCAGCTGCCAACTCCCGGATCCTTCGTCGTTCAGGGTTGAGGTCCTGAGCACGGCCAGGGCGCCGGCCTGCAGCACGAGCACGCCGGCGACGTCCGCGAGCACCCCGCGCGGAGCCCGGACCCTGGCCTCTGCACGAAGTGGGAAGGCCAGCTGCAGTGCCAACGCCAGCACGGCAAACGACGCAACGGAGAGTTCCTCGCCGCCAAGCAGCAGCGGGCCGGTGTCCCGACGGAGCTGCTCGACACCCGTCAGCACCAGGACGGTACCGGTCCCCCGGGCCATCCACCAGTAGCTCCAACGCTGTTGCAGCACGGCGCGTCGCAGCGCGGCCAACACCAGATACAACACCGCCAGGGCCAGGCTGATATTGCCCGCCCGGAGCGAGACCGCGGCGAATGCCAGGCCGGCCAGCGCAGCCGCCATGCCCAGCGGCAACAGCTCATGGACGCCGGGCCGCCACGAAGAACTGTTCGAGGCCGCCCCCGACAGGGCCCAGCCGATGGCCAGGGTGACGATCAGCTGCAGCACGATGGCGGTGCCGGTGAGCAGCCTCCCCGCCGTGTCGTCCGCGAGGGCCACGCCGGCGAGGGTGGGGAGTGCTGCGAGGGTGAAGGCCGCCAGGCTGGCGTCGGGTGCCAGCGAGGGAACGCCCACCCCCACGAGAAATGCCGTGGCGAGTTGCTGGGCCACGAGGGCAAGAAGGAAAGCGGAGAGCACGGCGAGTAAGTCAGGGGTGTCCAACGCCGCAGCCGCGACAGCGGCGGGAACGGCCAGCGTCGCTGCGACTCGGGCAGCGAGCACGAAGTGCCGGCGCAGCACCTCGCCCGCGGGCAGCGCCCGCACGGCCCAGAACAGCGCCGCCAGCAGCAGGAGACCGGCCTGGGTCCATCGGCCGGTGCTGTCAATAGCGGCAGCGGACAGGACAAGAGCAGCCAGCGGCGCCCATTCCGCCAATCCACCCAGTTCCACTGCGAGGGCCATGCCGGTGAGCAACGCCAGCAGGAGCGGCACCCAGCCCGGAACGTCAACCGGAGGGTCGATGGCTGCATCGAGGAGCGTCGAAGCACTCCACACCAGCGTCAGGAGCAGTTGCAGCCCGAAGGCGGTGAGGGCGTCCACACGCCTGCGGCTGGTGGATCCCAGCAACGTGGCAGGAAGGACCTTCATCCCGGAGCCCACGAGCACGGACTGGAGGGCTGCCAGCACGACAGCGGCCAGCACTGTCCAGGGCAGGCTGTCGCTCGCGTCCCAGGCCGCTGCCGTGGCAGCGACGGTGAGGCTCACCCGCGCGCCGTAGTACTGCGCGACCCGGAATCGGCCCTGCGGAACGGCTGCCACCAGCGCAAAGTAGGCGCCGCACAGGAACATGATCAGCGCGTACTCGCCCTTGCCAAGCAACAGGGGCACGAAGGTCACGGCCGCTGCCACGGACGGGACCACGAAGGGGTGCAGGTCCATGAGCGGCCTGAGGAAGACGCCCGGCATCCAGCGCGGACGGATCAGTGCCAGCAGCGTCAACACGATGGCGATGGCGATCAGCGCCACGAAGTACCAGACCAAGGCTCCGCCGAGAACCGAAATCCCGGACCACGCTGTCGACACTACGAACGTCAGCGACAAGTAGGCGAGGACCCTGCTGTCCATCCGGACCGCGGCGGCAACGTAGGCCACAGTGCCGATGGCGGAGGTAACCAGCCAGGCAGTGGGGCCATCGTGCAGGGTGAAGTTGTACAGCGCCAGGCCGGCCACCGGGATGAGGGCCAGGCCGGTGCCTGCGAAGGCGATGGCGGCAGGCCGGAGCCTTGGGGCCTTGGCGTGCAGGAACAACCCGCCGGCATAGAACAGTGCCGTGATGGCGGCGACTCCGGCGAAGCGGAGGACTTCCGGCAGGGAGGTGCCGACGAACAGGGCACCGGCGGCGACCAGCAGGAGGCTGGCGACGTAAAGGGTGATGTTGATGTTCTGCCGGTCCCGTTTCTCCTTGCGGGCGGACTGTTCCGCGGCGGATTCCTGGCGAACGGCCGGGCGCGCGGCCGGTGGCGGACCGGACCACTGGACCGGGAGGGGCGGGAGCTGTTCCTTCGGAGCGCTCCAGAACTCCGGGTGCCCCATGGGTTGGGGTGGCGGGAACGGCTGGGTCCCGGCCGGCGGGACGGGTTGAGCCGCCGGTTGAGGCGCTGTCGGGGCAGCCGGGATGGTCGCCACCAGCTGCCCATGGGCGGACTGGCTGTCCCTCCAGCCTTGAAGGTGCCCCGCCCGGAAGCCGGCCGCGAAGGCGCCGCTGCCGGCCTCAATGCCGCGCCGGCGTTCCTGCGCCCTCCCCCAGCGGCTGCCCAGCACAACGGCACCGGCCAACAGAAGGACTACCAGCAGGGTCTGGACAGCACTCGGCATTAAGGTCCTTTCATGACTCCGGCTGCCCGAATCCGCCCAGCCCCCAGTAAATCCAATGACTAGATTAAATGTATCACCGCCAGGTGGTCAGCGCAGGCCCTCCCATAGGGCCCGCTCCCACTTCCGGGGATCTTCAACGACCCGGGAGGTGGTGTCGAACCGCATCGTGGCCCTCCGCCCGGGCTCGTATGTCGGCCAGCAGGGGTCCCCGGTGGTTGCGAAGGCCACCCAGGCGGCGTGCATGGTGCGCGCGAGTTCCTGCGGCGGGTCGTTGCCCAGCAGCGGACCGAAGAGTGGCGCGTCGGGGCTCGCTGTCGAAGACAAAGGGCACCTCAACGGCGTGCACGGCACCCATACCCGGTGAGGCCCACGCGAACTCGTACATGTAGGTGCCCGCCGCAGCGCCGGCGGCTGTGTGTGCTTCGGCCAGGCGGATCGCGGGGACCCGCATCCACCAGTCAGTCTGGACCGACGCGAGCAGCTCCCCGGGGGTCGCCGTCGGGTAGTGCTCCCGGTAGGCCGAAAGCGCGCGTTCGGCCGCCAGGCCATAGGCTGCCAGCGCCTGGTACCCGTAGGCACGGACCGGCCCGGTGAGGATCTCGTCGGTGATCCGGGCGATCGCTCCGCTGGCAACCAGCCACAGGCGCCAGTCCTCAATATTCGTGCCGGCGATGACGTCCACCTGTCCCCCGGCGCCGCCCGCAATCCGCTCGATCGGCGGTCCCGGGATAGTGTCGCCGTCGATGACGGGCTGCCACGGCATCACACTCGCCACCACGGCCTCACCCCACCGGTCCGGGTCCGGGTCGGAAAGAAGCTCGTCCTTCAGTTCCGCCTGGGCGGCCAGGAGCCGCGGGACCCCGGCGCCCGCGATGGCCTCGCGTGTCGCGGGGCATCGAGAGGAGCATGCCGATGCTCATCGCGCCGGCAGACTCACCAAAGACAGTGACATTCCCGGGGTCCCCGCCGAAGGCTGCGATGTTGTCCCGCACCCACTCCAGCGCCGCCACTTGGTCGAGCAGGCCGAGGTTGGCGATACCATCGCCGAGATAGAGGAAGCCCTCCGCTCCGGGACGCCAGTTGATGACGACACAGATCACGCCGTCCCGGGCGAAGCGGCTCCCGTCGTAGGCCGCCGTCGAGCTGAGCTCGAACACTCCACCCTGGATCCACACCATGACCGGCAATCCAGCCGCGCCAGGCTCCGGCGTCCAGATGTTGAGGTTCAGGCAGTCCTCGGAAGGAGCTGCACGTTTCACCGCAGCGAACGCCGAGTTGACATCCTCCCAGTCCTCCGCGGCCCCCGTGTCCGGGCCGCCGGTGGCCGGAGGCGCCACCTGCGGAGGCTCCGGCCCGAAGTCCGTGGCATCACGAACCCCGGACCACCGCCTGGCCGGCTGCGGCGGGCGGAGCCGGTTCCCGCCAAAGGGCGGAGCCGGTTCCCGCCAAAGGGCGGAGCCGCATAGGGAACCCCGAGGAAGGCATGGACCCCGCCGGCAAAGCTGCCGCGCAGCTCACCCTGGGCCGTGTTCACGGAAACGTTCATCACACCATCGTGGGACACGCACAACTGGCCCGTTAGTGGCCTTGGACCCGGCTCCAGCAGGGGCAAGAAACAGAACAGCCCCGCTGCGAGTGCAGCGGGGCTGTTCCTGGCTTCACGGTGGCCGTCAGGCGGCCAGTCCGGTCAGCAGGTAATTCAGATCAGCAAGTATTACTTGAGGATCTTGGTGACGCGTCCCGAACCAACGGTGCGGCCGCCTTCGCGGATAGCGAAGCCGAGGCCCTCTTCCATGGCGATGGGCTGGATGAGCGCAACGGTCATCTCAGTGTTGTCGCCAGGCATAACCATTTCCGTGCCTTCCGGCAGGGTGATAACGCCGGTTACGTCCGTGGTGCGGAAGTAGAACTGCGGGCGGTAGTTGGAGTAGAACGGGTTGTGACGTCCGCCTTCGTCCTTGGAGAGGATGTAGACGTTGGCCTCGAAGTCGGTGTGCGGGGTGATCGAACCCGGCTTGACGACAACCTGGCCACGCTCGACATCGTCGCGCTTCAGACCGCGGAGCAGGAGGCCACAGTTCTCGCCGGCCCATGCTTCGTCGAGCTGCTTGTGGAACATCTCGATACCGGTAACCGTGGTCTTCTGGACCGGGCGGATGCCGACGATCTCGACCTCGGAGTTGATGGCGAGGGTTCCACGCTCGGCGCGGCCCGTAACAACGGTGCCACGGCCGGTGATCGTGAAGACATCTTCGATCGGCATCAGGAACGGCTTGTCACGGTCACGTACGGGGTCCGGAACGGACTCGTCGACAGCTTCCATGAGGTCCTCGACGGACTTGACCCAAACCGGGTCGCCTTCGAGTGCCTTCAGGCCGGAAACCCGAACAACCGGAGCGTTGTCGCCATCGAAGCCCTGAGCCGAAAGCAGCTCGCGAACTTCCATTTCGACGAGGTCGAGGAGCTCTTCGTCATCGACCATGTCCGACTTGTTCAGTGCGACCAGCAGGTAGGGAACGCCAACCTGGCGGGCCAGCAGAACGTGCTCGCGGGTCTGAGCCATCGGGCCGTCAGTGGCGGCAACCACGAGGATTGCACCGTCCATCTGTGCAGCACCGGTGATCATGTTCTTGATGTAGTCAGCGTGACCCGGGGCGTCTACGTGTGCGTAGTGGCGCTTCTCGGTCTGGTACTCGACGTGGGAGATGTTGATGGTAATGCCGCGCTGACGCTCTTCGGGAGCAGAGTCAATAGACGCGAAGTCGCGCTGCTCGTTGAGAGTCGGGTACTTGTCGTACAGCACCTTGGAAATCGCGGCCGTCAGCGTCGTCTTACCGTGGTCAACGTGACCAATGGTGCCGATGTTGACGTGCGGCTTAGTCCGCTCGAACTTTGCCTTTGCCACAGGTTCCTCCTAGAACGTTTTCAAATGACTTACCCTTCGACCGCGCTTGTCGCGGCGAAACTTCAGTAAGTCTACTTGGGGGGCTTTGGATTGATGAAATTGCAGATTCAGGAACTAATACTAGTCCCTCGAGTCTGTCGGTGCTGGTGGCCGGCCCGGCAGGCCGAAGCCAGCCACCTGCACCAGGTGAATCTCCGTTGACGAAGACGCACCCGAGTTTGTTGCTGCGAGAGCCCTAGGGACTACTCGCCGCGGTTCTTCTGGATGATCTCGTCGGCAAATGCCTTCGGGACCTCGGCGTAGCTGTGGAACGTCATGGAGTACACAGCGCGGCCCTGGGTCTTCGAGCGCAGGTCGCCGATGTAGCCGAACATGCCGGACAGCGGGACGTGCGCGCGGATGACCTTGACGCCCTGGGCATCTTCCATGGACTGCATCTGGCCACGGCGGGAGTTGAGGTCACCGATAACTTCACCCATGTATTCCTCAGGGGTGCGGACCTCGACATCCATCAGCGGTTCGAGCAGGACAGGGTTCGCCTTGCGTGCGGCTTCCTTGAAAGCCATACGGCCGGCGATCTTGAACGCCATTTCCGAGGAGTCAACATCGTGGTACGCGCCGTCAATCAGCGTGGCCTTGATGCCCACAACCGGGTAACCAGCCAGGACGCCGTCGTTCAGCGCACTCTGGATACCGGCGTCAACCGACGGGATGTATTCGCGCGGAATACGTCCGCCGGTGACCTTGTTCGAGAACTCGTACAGCTCGCCCTCGGACGTGTCCAGCGGCTCGATCGCGATCTGGATCTTTGCGAACTGGCCCGAACCACCGGTCTGCTTCTTGTGCGTGTAGTCGTGACGCTCCACAGCACGCTTGATGGTTTCGCGGTAGGCAACCTGGGGCTTGCCCACGTTTGCCTCGACCTTGAATTCGCGGCGCATGCGGTCCACCAGGATGTCCAGGTGGAGCTCGCCCATGCCGGCGATGATGGTCTGGCCGGTGTCCTCGTTGAGGGAGACCTGGAAGGTCGGGTCCTCAGCGGAGAGCTTCTGGATGGCCGTGGAGAGCTTCTCCTGGTCACCCTTCGTGTTCGGCTCGATCGCAACCGAGATCACGGGCTCCGGGAAGCTCATGGACTCGAGGACGATCTGGTTGGCCGGATCGCACAGGGTGTCGCCCGTGGTGGTGTCCTTCAGGCCGATCGCTGCGTAGATGTGGCCGGCGGTAGCGCCGTCAACGGGCATTTCCTTGTTGGCGTGCATCTGGAACAGCTTGCCGATGCGCTCCTTCTTGCCCTTGGTGGAGTTAACCACCTGGGAGCCTGCTTCCACGTGACCGGAGTACACGCGGATGAAGGTGAGCTGACCGAAGAACGGGTGCGTGGCAATCTTGAATGCCAGGGCCGAGAACGGCTCGTCGGCTGCAGGCTTGCGCGTCAGTTCCTTCTCTTCGTCGCGGGGATCGTGACCGATCATCGGCGGGACGTCGAGCGGGTTCGGCAGGTAGTCCACGACAGCGTCAAGCATCGGCTGGACGCCGCGGTTCTTGAACGCGGAGCCGCAGAAGACCGGGTACAGCTCGGAGTTGATCGTCATCTTGCGGATGCCGGCCTTGAGCTCATCGGTGGTGATTTCTTCACCTTCGAGGTACTTCTCCATGAGCTCTTCAGAGGACTCAGCAACGGTCTCAACGAGCGCTGCGCGGTACTCTTCGGCCTTTTCCTTGAGGTCAGCCGGGATCTCCTGGATCTCGTACTTGGCCCCCATGGTGACGTCACCCTTGGAGTCGCCGGGCCAGACCAGTGCGCGCATGTAAAGCAGGTCGACGACGCCGATGAAGTCGTTCTCGGCGCCGATCGGCAGCTGCATGACGAGCGGCTTGGCACCGAGGCGGCTGATGATGGTGTCGACGGTGAAGTAGAAGTCAGCGCCGAGCTTGTCCATCTTGTTGACGAAGCAGATTCGCGGGACGTTGTACTTGTCAGCCTGGCGCCAGACAGTCTCAGACTGCGGCTCCACACCTTCCTTGCCATCGAACACGGCAACTGCACCGTCGAGGACGCGCAAGGAGCGCTCAACCTCAACCGTGAAGTCCACGTGGCCGGGGGTGTCGATGATGTTGATCTGGTTGTTTTCCCAGAAGCAGGTCACGGCGGCAGACGTGATGGTGATGCCGCGTTCCTTTTCCTGTTCCATCCAGTCAGTCGTCGAAGCGCCGTCGTGCGTTTCGCCGATCTTGTGGTTCACACCTGTGTAGAACAGGATGCGCTCGGTAGTAGTGGTCTTGCCGGCATCGATGTGGGCCATAATGCCGATATTGCGGACCTTGCTAAGGTCGGTAAGCACGTCCTGTGCCACGGTGTCTCCCTTTCGGATGGACTGCACGTTCGCCGCCGGCCCTGTCGAGCCGGCGGCGTCCGGGAAGTATTACCAGCGGTAGTGTGCGAAGGCCTTGTTGGACTCGGCCATCTTGTGGGTGTCTTCGCGACGCTTCACAGCGGCACCGAGACCGTTGGAGGCATCCAGAATCTCGTTCTGGAGGCGCTCAGTCATGGTCTTTTCGCGGCGGACCTTGGAGTAGCCAACCAGCCAGCGCAGGGCGAGGGCGGTGGAGCGGCCCGGCTTGACCTCAACAGGAACCTGGTAGGTGGCGCCGCCGACGCGGCGGGAGCGGACCTCGAGGGAAGGCTTGACGTTCTCCATGGCCTTCTTAAGGGCTGCAACGGGGTCGCCGCCGGACTTGGCACGAGCACCTTCGAGTGCACCGTAAACGATGCGCTCTGCGGTGGACTTCTTGCCGTCAACGAGCACCTTGTTAATCAACTGGGTGACCAGCGGGGAGCCGTAAACGGGATCTAGAACTAGCGGCCGCTTGGGGGCCGGACCCTTGCGAGGCATATTACTTCTTCTCCATCTTTGCGCCGTAGCGGCTACGAGCCTGCTTACGGTTCTTGACACCCTGGGTATCGAGGGCACCACGGACGATCTTGTAACGGACACCCGGAAGGTCCTTAACGCGACCACCACGGACGAGCACAATGGAGTGCTCCTGCAGGTTGTGGCCTACACCGGGGATGTACGCGGTCACTTCAACGCCACCGTTGAGGCGGACACGTGCAACCTTACGCAGAGCCGAGTTCGGCTTCTTCGGGGTCGTCGTGTACACGCGGGTGCAAACACCGCGGCGCATCGGGCTGCCGTTAAGCGCGGGGGCCTTGGTCTTCTTGACCTTCGGCGTGCGGCCCTTGCGGACCAGCTGGTTAATCGTAGGCACTCTCGTGTTCTCCGTTTTATCCGGAGCGGCCGTTGGCAGCCGCTCTCTTGTCGCTGCGCCCCGCCGCTCGAGCTTTGAAGTTCTCTCCAGAGCAGCTGAGGCGAAGCCTTAATAGTCGGACCGCACGCCGGCATCCGCGGACTTTCATCCCGATTTGCCCCTAGGCATGCGAAAATGTGGCATACGTTGCACAAGAACCCTGCAAACCGGAAACGTCGTCCTGGTTCTAACTAGAACCGGCGCACTCATCCACTGCCACAATAACAATTAGTCTCAAGTCTAACACGCACAGGTCCCAGCCCTTAATCGGCGCCCTCACCCCCATCGGTTGCTCCGCTAACGCCGTTTTGAGGACCCAAAAGGGCGTTAACGGAGCAGTCGACGGGTTAAAGGAGGATGGTCCCCCACCTTGCGGCGCGGACCCCGTCCGTTACAGCCAACTCGTTAAACAGCAACGCGGGGTCACTTCGAGTCCAATCCATGGGGCGGATTGGGCCGTAGGTGACCCCGCGTTGTGTTAGCGGCTAGCGGAAATCGTTGCCCAGGTCGTAGTCATCCAGCGGGATGGCGTGGAACTCAGGAGCTCCGTCGCCGCCCAGGGAATCGTAGGAGAAGTCACTGAACGCGCTGGGGCCGGTAAACAGATTGGCCTTTGCTTCTTCAGTGGGCTCCACCGTGACCTCGGTGTAGCGCGGGAGACCCGTGCCGGCCGGGATGAGCTTACCGATGATGACGTTTTCCTTGAGGCCGAGCAGCGGATCGCTCTTGCCTTCCATGGCCGCCTGCGTCAGGACGCGGGTGGTCTCCTGGAAGGAAGCTGCGGACAGCCAGGACTCCGTCGCCAGGGACGCCTTGGTGATGCCCATGAGCTCGGGACGGCCGGAAGCCGGCGTCTTTCCCTCGGACACAACACGGCGGTTGGCATCTTCGAAGCGGCTGCGCTCGGCGAGCTCGCCGGGCAGCAGGTCCGATTCGCCGGACTCGATAACCGTGACGCGGCGCAGCATCTGGCGGACGATAACCTCGACGTGCTTGTCGTGGATACCGATGCCCTGGCTGCGGTACACACCCTGGACTTCGTCCACCAGGAACTTCTGCGCGGCACGGGGGCCCATGATGCGCAGAACCTGCTTGGGGTCGACCGGGCCGTTGATGAGCTTCTGGCCGACGCTGACGTGCTCGCCGTCTTCAATGAGAAGACGTGAACGGCGCAGGACCGGGTAAGCGATCTCTTCGGATCCGTCATCCGGGGTGATGACCAGGCGCATCTGGCGCTCGGACTCTTCGATGGTGATGCGGCCGGCTGCTTCAGCAATCGGCGCGACACCCTTCGGAGTACGGGCTTCGAACAGCTCCTGGATACGGGGCAGACCCTGGGTGATGTCGTCGCCACCACTGGAGGAGACAGCACCACCGGTGTGGAACGTACGCATGGTCAGCTGGGTACCCGGCTCACCGATGGACTGTGCGGCGATGATGCCGACTGCCTCACCGATGTCGACGGTCTTACCCGTGGCCAGCGAACGGCCGTAGCACAGGGCGCAGGTGCCGACGCTGGACTCACAGGTGAGTACGGAGCGGACCTTGACCTCGGTGATGCCGGCCGCGAACAGCTCGGCAATGACGACGTCGCCGCAGTCGGTGCCGCCTGCTGCCAGGACCTTGCCCTTGGAGTCAACGACATCCACGGCCAGGGTACGGGCGTACGCGCTGTTCTCGACGTTCTCGTCGAGGACCAGCTCGCCGTTGGCGTCAGCCACGGCGATGGCGGTGATGAGACCGCGCTCGGTGCCGCAGTCCTCTTCCCGGACGATGACATCCTGCGACACGTCCACCAGACGGCGGGTCAGGTAACCCGAGTTGGCGGTACGCAGCGCGGTGTCAGCCAGACCCTTACGGGCACCGTGCGTGGCGATGAAGTATTCCAGCACCGACAGGCCCTCGCGGTAGGAGGACTTGATCGGACGCGGGATGATCTCGCCCTTAGGGTTGGCCACCAGGCCACGGATACCCGCAATCTGGCGGACCTGCATCCAGTTACCACGGGCACCGGAGGACACCATGCGGTTGATGGTGTTCATCGGGGACAGGCTGTCACGCATCGCCTGGGCGATTTCGTTCGTAGCCTTGTTCCAGATCTCGATCAGTTCCTGGCGGCGCTCGTCGTCGTCGATCAGGCCCTTGTCGTACTGTCCCTGGATCTTGGCGGCCATGGTCTCGTAGCCGGCGAGGATCCGGGGCTTGTCCTTGGGCACCTCGATGTCGGAGATGGCGACGGTGACGCCGGACCGGGTGGCCCAGTAGAAACCGGCATCCTTCAGGTTGTCCAGCGTTGCCGCCGTGATCACCTTCGGGTAGCGCTCGGCGAGATCGTTGACGATCGTGGACAGTTCGCCCTTGTCCGCAACGTTCTCAACCCACGGGTAGTCCGCGGGCAGGGTCTCGTTGAAGAGGACCTGGCCCAGGGAGGTCTGGACGAGCACGGTCTGACCCGGCTCGTAGCCTTCCGGAGCTTCCCAGCCGGCGTAAGGGACGAAGCCCTCCAGCCGGATCTTGACCTGGGAGTTCAGGTGCAGCTCGTGCAGGTCGTACGCCATGATGGCTTCCGACACCGAGGAGAAGATCCGGCCTTCGCCAGCTGAACCGACACGCTTGGTGGTCAGGTGGTAGAGGCCGATGATCATATCCTGCGACGGCAGGGTCACCGGGCGGCCGTCAGACGGCTTCAGGATGTTGTTCGAGGACAGCATCAGGATCCGGGCTTCCGCCTGGGCTTCGGGGCTCAGCGGCAGGTGGACTGCCATCTGGTCGCCGTCGAAGTCGGCGTTGAAGGCGCCACAAACCAGCGGGTGAAGCTGAATTGCCTTGCCTTCAACAAGCTGCGGTTCGAACGCCTGGATGCCGAGACGGTGCAGGGTGGGTGCACGGTTCAGCAGCACGGGGTGCTCGGTGATGATCTCTTCGAGGACATCCCAGACCTGCGGGCGGTAACGCTCAACCATCCGCTTGGCCGACTTGATGTTCTGCGCGTGGTTGAGGTCAACCAGGCGCTTCATCACGAACGGCTTGAAGAGCTCCAGGGCCATCTGCTTCGGCAGACCACACTGGTGCAGCTTCAGCTGCGGGCCGACGACGATGACCGAACGGCCGGAGTAGTCGACGCGCTTGCCGAGGAGGTTCTGGCGGAAACGGCCCTGCTTGCCCTTGAGCATGTCGGACAGGGACTTCAGCGGACGGTTGCCCGGTCCGGTGACCGGACGGCCGCGGCGGCCGTTGTCGAAGAGGCTGTCAACAGCTTCCTGAAGCATGCGCTTCTCGTTGTTGACGATGATCTCCGGGGCACCGAGATCAAGCAGGCGCTTGAGGCGGTTGTTGCGGTTGATCACGCGGCGGTAGAGGTCGTTGAGGTCGGAGGTCGCAAAGCGGCCACCGTCCAGCTGGACCATCGGGCGCAGTTCCGGCGGGATCACCGGGACGGCGTCCAGGACCATGCCGAGCGGGCTGTTGTTGGTCGTCAGGAATGCATTGACCACCTTGAGCCGCTTCAGGGCGCGGGTCTTGCGCTGGCCCTTGCCGTTGGCGATGATGTCGCGGAGCATGTCCGACTCGGCCTGCATGTCGAAGTTCTCAAGACGCTTCTTGATGGCCTCGGCACCCATGGAGCCTTCGAAATACATGCCGTAGCGGTCACGCAGTTCGCGGTACAGGCCCTCGTCACCTTCGAGGTCGGCGACCTTGAGGTTCTTGAAGCGGTCCCAGACCTGCTCGAGCCGCTCGATCTCAGCATCCGCGCGCTTGCGGACGTTGGCCATCTGGCGGTCAGCGGAGTCGCGGGCCTTCTTCTTGTCGGCAGCCTTGGCGCCTTCGCCTTCGAGACGGGCGAGCTCGTTCTCGAGGTCGCGGGCGATCGTGGCGATGTCGGAGTCGCGGTTGTCGATCAGCTGCTTCTTCTCGATGTCGTGCTCAACCTGCAGGTTGGGCAGTTCCTCGTGGCGGCTGTCGGCGTCGACGCTCGTGATCATGTAGGCGGCGAAGTAGATGACCTTTTCGAGGTCCTTCGGCGCCAGGTCAAGGAGGTAGCCCAGTCGGGACGGTACACCCTTGAAGTACCAGATGTGCGTGACGGGGGCGGCCAGCTCGATGTGGCCCATGCGCTCACGGCGCACCTTTGCGCGGGTGACCTCAACGCCACACCGCTCGCAGATGATGCCCTTGAAGCGCACGCGCTTGTACTTACCGCAGTAGCACTCCCAGTCGCGGGACGGGCCGAAGATCTTCTCGCAGAAGAGGCCGTCCTTCTCAGGCTTGAGCGTGCGGTAGTTGATGGTTTCCGGCTTCTTAACCTCGCCGTAAGACCAGCCACGGATGTCTTCCGCGGTGGCGAGGCCGATCTGCATGAGGCCGAAGGAGGATTCGCTGGACATATGGTCCCTGTTCTCTCTTGTTCTCTAAATTCTGAAGTCTTGGGTTACGGGAAGAGGGAGGTGGTTACCGGGAAAAGTCAGGCGGCGGGGCCGCTTGGCTTTTCCCGGTAAACCCCCTGCTAAACCTCTTCTACGGAACTGGGCTCTGCACGAGACAGATCGATGCCCAGTTCTTCCGCAGCCGTGAAGACTGCGTCATCAGAGTCACGCATTTCAATTGTGGTTCCGTCCGTGGAAAGAACTTCCACGTTCAGGCACAGCGACTGCATTTCCTTGATCAAGACCTTGAAGGACTCAGGAACGCCCGGCTCCGGGATGTTCTCGCCCTTGACGATGGCTTCGTAGACCTTCACACGACCGTGGATATCATCCGACTTGATCGTGAGGAGCTCCTGGAGCGTGTAGGCGGCGCCGTAAGCTTCGAGCGCCCACACTTCCATTTCACCGAAGCGCTGGCCACCGAACTGTGCCTTACCACCCAGCGGCTGCTGCGTGATCATGGAGTACGGGCCGGTGGAGCGCGCGTGGATCTTGTCGTCCACCAGGTGGTGGAGCTTCAGGATGTACATGTAGCCGACCGAGATCGGATCCGGGAACGGCTCGCCGGAGCGGCCGTCGAACAGGCGGGTCTTGCCCGAGGAGTTGATCAGGCGGACACCGTCGCGGGTGACGTTGGTGGAATCGAGGAGACCGGTGATTTCCTCTTCGCGCGCACCGTCGAAGACCGGCGTTGCAACAGTGGTCGAGCCACTCTCGCGCGGCAGGTTCGGCAGCTGCTTGAGCCACTCAGGTTCGCCCTCGATCTTCCAGCCGGTCTTGGCAACCCAGCCGAGGTGCGTTTCGAGCACCTGGCCGACGTTCATACGGCCCGGAACACCCAGCGGGTTCAGGACGATATCAACGGGGGTACCGTCGGCAAGGAAGGGCATGTCCTCGATCGGGAGGATCTTGGAGATAACGCCCTTGTTGCCGTGACGGCCGGCGAGCTTGTCGCCGTCGGTGATCTTGCGCTTGGCTGCGACGTAGACGCGGACCAGCTGGTTGACGCCCGGGGGCAGCTCGTCGTCGTTGTCGCGGTCGAAAACGCGGACACCGATAACGGTGCCGGACTCGCCGTGCGGAACCTTCAGGGAGGTGTCGCGCACTTCGCGGGACTTCTCACCGAAGATGGCGCGCAGCAGGCGCTCTTCCGGGGTCAGCTCGGTCTCGCCCTTGGGCGTGACCTTTCCAACCAGGATGTCGCCGGCTTCGACCTCGGCACCGATGTGGATGATGCCACGCTCGTCCAGGCCGGCCAGGACTTCCTCGGACACGTTCGGGATGTCACGGGTGATTTCCTCGGCACCAAGCTTGGTGTCGCGGGCATCGATCTCGTGCTCCTCGATGTGGATGGAGGAAAGAACGTCCTCAGCCACGATCCGCTGGGACAGGATGATGGCATCCTCGAAGTTGTGGCCTTCCCATGACATGAATGCCACGAGCAGGTTCTTACCGAGGGCCAGTTCGCCCTGGTCCGTTGCCGGGCCGTCGGCGATGATGCCGCCGACTTCCAGGCGCTGGCCTTCGTTCACCAGAACGCGGTTGTTGTAGCAGTTGCCCTGGTTGGAGCGGGCGAACTTGTTGATGCGGTAGTTGGTTTCCGTACCGTCGTCGTTGAGCACGATCACGAGCTCAGCGGAGACCTCGGTAACCACACCTGCCTTCTTCGCGATGGTGACGTCACCGGCGTCCACTGCAGCGGCGCGTTCCATGCCGGTACCGACAAACGGTGCCTCGGAACGGACCAGCGGCACGGCCTGGCGCTGCATGTTGGCACCCATGAGTGCGCGGTTGGCATCGTCATGCTCAAGGAACGGAATCAGGGCGGTAGCCACGGACACCATCTGGCGCGGGGAAACGTCCATGAACTCGACCTCGGCGGCGGGAACCAGCACGGGCTCGCCTCCACCACCACGGGCACGGACGAGGACCGTTTCTTCGGCGAACTTCTTGTTCGGATCGAGCGGAGCGTTGGCCTGTGCGATCAGAACCTCTGCCTCGTCATCGGCCGTGAGGTACTCGACCTCGTCGGAGACAACACCCTCGGACACGAGGCGGTACGGCGTCTCGATGAACCCGAACGGGTTGATGCGTCCGTAGGAAGCCAGTGAACCGATCAGGCCAATGTTCGGGCCTTCAGGGGTTTCGATGGGGCACATACGTCCGTAGTGGGACGGGTGAACGTCCCGGACTTCCATGCCTGCACGGTCACGGGACAGACCACCGGGGCCAAGGGCCGACAGGCGGCGCTTGTGGGTCAGACCCGACAGCGGGTTGTTCTGGTCCATGAACTGGGACAGCTGGGACGTTCCGAAGAACTCCTTGATCGCTGCCACGACGGGGCGGATGTTGATCAGGGTCTGAGGCGTGATGGCCTCGACGTCCTGGGTCGTCATACGCTCGCGGACAACGCGCTCCATGCGGGACAGGCCGGTGCGGACCTGGTTCTCGATGAGCTCGCCGACGGCGCGGATGCGGCGGTTGCCGAAGTGGTCGATGTCATCGATCTCAACGCGCAGCTCGTGGTCCTGGCCGTCGCGCTTGCCCGTGAGGGTCTTCTCACCGGCGTGCAGGGCAACGAGGAACTTGATCATGGCGACGATGTCTTCAACGTGCAGGACAGACGCTTCCTTGTCGCCAAGGGAGCGGTCGATGCCGAGCTTGCGGTTGATCTTGTAGCGGCCAACCTTGGCCAGATCGTAGCGCTTGGAGTTGAAGTACAGGTTGTCCAGCAGGGACTGGGCAGCCTCGACCGTGGGCGGCTCGCCCGGTCGCAGCTTCCGGTAGATGTCCAGCAAGGCATCTTCGCGGGTTTCGGTGGCGTCCTTCTCCAGCGTTGCGCGCATGGAGTCGTACTGGCCGAACTCTTCGAGGATCTGGCCTTCGGTCCAGCCGAGGGCCTTCAGCAGCACCGTGACGGACTGCTTGCGCTTGCGGTCGAGGCGAACGCCGACCTGGTCGCGCTTGTCGATTTCGAGTTCGAACCAGGCGCCGCGGGACGGGATGATCTTCGCGGTGAAGATGTCCTTGTCGCTGGTCTTGTCGGCGGTGCGCTCAAAGTAGGCGCCCGGGGAGCGGACCAGCTGCGAGACAACAACACGCTCGGTGCCGTTGACGACGAAGGTGCCCTTCTCGGTCATCAGCGGGAAGTCACCCATGAACACGGTCTGCTGCTTGATTTCGCCCGTGTTGTTGTTCATGAATTCGGCCTTGACGTACAGCGGCGCCGAGTACGTTGCGTCCCGGTCCTTGCACTCAGCCATGGTGTACTTCGGATCAGCGAACTCCGGCTCCGAGAAGCTCAGGGACATGGTGCCCTGGAAATCCTCGATCGGGGAGATCTCTTCAAAGATGTCGGACAGACCCGAGGAGGTGGCGACGCTGAGGTCGCCTTCTTCGACGGCCTTGGCTACGCGTGCCTGCCAGCGTTCGTTTCCGACCAGCCAGTCAAAGCTGTCCGTTTGCAGGGCAAGCAGATTCGGAACGTCAAGAGGTTCGTGAATCTTTGCGAATGAGAGCCGGCGGGTTGCACCGTCGGTACTGTCGGCATTGATAGCGGTTGCAGCGTTGTTTACATTAGAGGTGCTCGAGGCGACCAAGAGGGATCCTTCCACAGACCTTCAGGCGTTTTCAGATCTCCCCCGTTATGCACCCTGCGGAGTGACTCCGCAGTGCTACCAGTCCGGTTCCGCTATATGACCCGGGACCCGCGCTGGCCATGGGTGGTGCACGTTGTAGACGGCACATTGATGGCGCAGCTGCCAGGCTAAGCCCACCGCTATATGAAGGCTGAAGGTAAACAGGGAAGACGCAAATATCTACGATACGGCAAAGCAACCTACTTGTCTACCCCACTTCGCGCGGGATTGCAAGCACGGGGCCGCGGCGCCGGTCCGCTCCCCCGGCGGGCGAATGGCCCCGTGACTGGGGTCACGATAGCCTTGCTGTACATCGTTCAAGATCGGAAGAGAAAACCATGAGCAACTCTGCAGACAACAATGATGTTGTCATCCTCGCTGCCGCCCGCACGCCCCAGGGACGCCTCAACGGGCAACTCGCGAGCTTCACAGCCGTGGAACTCGGCGCGCACGCCATCCGTGCGGCCCTGGCCGCCAGCGGCGTGAAGGCCGAGCAGGTGGACTCGGTGATCATGGGCCAGGTGCTGCAGGCCGGAGCCGGCCAGAACCCCGCGCGCCAGAGCGCCATCGGCGCCGGCATCGGCTGGAACGTCCCCACGGTGACCATCAACAAGGTCTGCCTCTCCGGGCTGACCGCCGTGATCGATGCGGCCCGGATGATCCGCAGCGGCGACGCCACCGTCGTCGTCGCCGGCGGTCAGGAATCCATGACCCGGGCCCCGCACATCCTCCCGGGTTCCCGGCAGGGCTGGACCTACGGTTCCATCCAGGCCCTCGACGTCGCGGCCCATGACGGCCTGACCGACGCCTTCGACGGGCAGTCCATGGGCTTGTCCACCGAGACCAAGAACCTCACGCTGGGGATTGACCGCGCCTCCCAGGACGAGGTGGCGGCAGCGTCGCACCAACGCGCCGCCCGGGCCGCCAAGGACGGCGTGTTCGACGGCGAAATCGCCCCGATCAGCGTCAAGCAGCGCAAGGGCGACCCGGTCATCCTGGCCGCGGATGAGGGCATCCGGCCGGACACGACTGTCGGCTCGCTGGCGGGCCTGCGGGCGGCATTCGTCACGGACGGCACCATCACGGCGGGCAACTCCTCTCCCCTGTCCGACGGCGCCTCCGCACTCGTGCTGTCCTCGCGGAAGTTCGCCGAGGACAACGGCCTTGAGTACCTTGCCGTCGTCGGCAAGCCCGGCCAGGTGGCCGGCCCGGACAACTCGTTGCACTCCCAGCCCTCCAACGCGATCAACAGCGCGCTGCACAAGGCCGGCTGGTCCGCCGCTGACCTGGACTTCATCGAGATCAACGAGGCCTTCGGTTCCGTCGCCGTGCAGTCACTCAAGGACCTCGGCTACCCGTTGGAGAAGTGCAACATCCACGGCGGCGCGATCGCCCTGGGCCACCCGATCGGCGCCTCCGGTGCGCGGCTTGCGCTGCATGCGGCGCACGAGCTGAAGCGGCGCGGTACCGGCAAGGCTGCTGTCTCCCTCTGCGGCGGCGGCGGCCAGGGCGAAGCGCTCCTGCTGTTCCGCGACTGAGCGCCGTGACAGAGCCCGCAGTGCCCGTTCCCGGCGCGGCGGCCACCGGTGGTGGCGCCGCCGGCCGGGAACGGTTCCTGGCGGACGCCGCCGCCCGCGGCCTCGATGTGCACCTCGTGGAGCGCCTTGCCGCGAAAAGCCTCGAGGAGGCGGCCCGGATCCTCGGAATCGAGCCCGGGGATATCGTGAAGTCCCTCGTGGTCAAGCACAAGGACGGCAGTTTCCTCTTCGCGCTCATCCCGGGCGACCGGCAGATTTCCTGGCCCAAGCTCCATGCGCTGATCGGGGTGAACAAGCTGTCGCTTCCGACTGCGGACGTCGCCCTGGATGCCACCGGATACGAGCGCGGCACCATCACACCGCTCGGCAGTACCGTGGCCTGGCCGGTCTACGCGGACCGGAGCATCACCGGACGCCGGGTTTCCCTGGGGGCGGGCGAGCATGGCTACAGCGCCTTCGTGGACGCCGACGCCCTGACCGCCGCCCTCGATGCCGTGGTCGCGGACATCTCCGAACCGAACTAGCCCAGCCGGGTTAACTTCAACGAACTGCGTTGCCGTTAGGCCGTGACGGTCAGAGCCTCTCCGTTGACGGTGAGCCGCCAGTTGTCCTGGCTGAACACGGCCACGTCCAGGGTGCCGTGATCCATGACGTAGTCGATGATCCGCTGCCGGATTTCCTGCTGGCTGTTGGAGAGCACCGGTGCCGTCTTCACGGCGGGGAAGTTGCCGCCGCCGCTCTGCCGGTAGTTGTTGATGGCCAGGGCGAATTCCTGGTCCATCCGGAGGGCCTCGGTGCCGTAGCTGAGGCCGGTGATGCGCTGCCCCACCGGCCTGGCGAGGTCGATCTCGTAGTTCAAGGCTGCGTCAAGGCCGTACACGACGTCGTAGTTGTAGTCCGGCGTCCCGCCCGGGGCCATGGCTGTGGCAGCGTTGGTAACGTCGGCGGCGCGTGCTGTGGTGCTGAGGACCGGCTTGAAGTACTGCGCGGACCATTCCAGGTAATCCTTGATCTGGGCTCCAGTGACCTTGATGGCGAGCAGCGTGTTGTCGAAGATGTAGAGACCGGCGACGTCCCTGATGGTCAGCGGCCCGGCTTTGACGTCCACCGAGCGGGAGAAGGCCGCAGCGATGGAGAGCACCGGCAGGCCGGCCGCCGGGCCGTTGGCCAGTTCGGCCTTGATAGTGCTGGCCTGGACGTAATTGATGGCGTCGATGGCCGCCGACTCCTCCCAGCAGGCGGTGGCCGTGTTGAGCGGGGCCGTGGACGTGCCAATCACCTCGTTGACGTACTTCACGGTGGCCTCGTGCCCGGCCCGGACGGCCCGCACGACGGCGGGATCGGCGTCGACCGTCTTGGCGTCCAGCAGGTGCGAGTGTGCGGCGGTCACCGTCCATTGGCCCTTGTCCTTGGCCAGCTCCAAATCCATGACGGAGACCCGCATGCCCCACTTGAGCGGTTCGGTCAGGAGGACCGGCTTGCCGGTGGCCTTGTTGGTGACGAAGCGTTCCGGGATCTCCAGGTGGGCGTGGCCGACCAGGATGGCATCGATGCCGGGCACCTCTTCGGCCAACTGCGTGGAGGCGTTCTCCGGGAACGGCAGGGCATCGCCGTAGGAGGATCCCGGGGTCGCGCCCGAGTGGCTCGTGACAATGACAATGTCGGCGCCGGCGGCCTTCAGCTGCGGGATGACGACTTTGGCTTCCTCGACGATGCCGTTGAAGTCCAACTTGCCCTGGACGTTGTCGCGGTCCCACAGGGCGCAGCCGGGGGTGACAAACCCGACCAGGCCCACGGTGACCCAGCCGTTGTCCGTCTTGACCCGCTTGAGGACGTAGGGGCTGAAGGCGCGGCGTCCGGTGACGGCGTCGTGGACGTTGGCGCCCAGCAGGGGGAAATCGAGCTGGCTTTCCCAGGTGCGCAGCAGCGGGATGCCGTAGTTGAACTCGTGGTTGCCGAGGCCGACGGCGTCGTAGCCCACCGCGTTCATGGCCAGCGCCATGGGGTGCTTGACCGTCGCGGACACGGGGTTGATCTTGGCGAAGTAGTAGGCAAGCGGTGTCCCCTGAATGGTGTCGCCGGCGTCGATGGTGAGCGTGTTCGCCGCTCCCCGTTCGGCCCGCATCGCCTTGATCAGGGTGGCCGCCTGGGCGATGCCGATCTTGTTTCCTGCCGTGTCGGCGTAGGGCGTGTTCTTGAAGTAATCCCAGTTGAAGACGTTGTTGTGCAGGTCGGTGGTGCCAAGCACCGTCAGGGTGAACGGCTTCCGGCCGGAGCCCGGGGCACCGGTCCCGGCCTGGGCGGTCGGGGCTCCGGCAAGGGTCGCGGCGGCGGCGCCGCCCCCGACAAGGGCCGCGGTGAGCATGGCGCGGCGGGAGAGCGGAGTGTTGGGGTCGGTCATTGTGTGAGCTCCTCAAAGTTGGCGGCCTGTTGGCACAAAGCCAAAGTCTAGGGGCGCACGTGCCGGGGAGAACAGAGAGTCAGCAATCTTTTTCGGGAATTCACGTGCCGTTGGCTTCCGGCCGGAACGCAGGAAACCCCGCCCACCGGAGTGGACGGGGTTTCCCGGAGCGGAACGGGAACACGTGGTTCCCGGACAGTTCCTGAAGCGGCGAGTTACTTGAGGGTAACGCGAGCGCCGGCTTCTTCGAGCTGTGCAACAGCCTTCTCGGCAGCTTCCTTGGTGACGCCTTCGAGGATGGCCTTCGGGGCGCTGTCAACAACGTCCTTGGCTTCCTTGAGACCCAGGGAAGTGATGGCGCGAACTTCCTTGATGACTGCAATCTTCTTGTCGCCCGGGTGCTCCAGGATGACGTCGAATGCGGTCTGCTCTTCTTCTTCAGCGGCGCCGCCGGCAGCGGGGCCAGCAACTGCAACAGCAGCAGCCGTAACTTCGAAGGTCTCTTCGAAGAGCTTTACGAACTCAGAGAGCTCGATGATGGTCAGTTCCTTGAAAGCTTCAATGAGCTCTTCGTTGGTGAGCTTCGCCATGGTGTGGCGTCCTTCCTATAGTGGTGCTCGGCGGCCGAAGCCGTGCCTTTGCACCGGAGTCTGGTTTAGAGAGTTAGTTCTCTTCGGGGGCTGCGGCGTCGGCCGGAGCTTCAGCGGCGGCATCGGCCGGGGCTTCGGCAGTTGCGTCGGCCGGGGCTTCGTCAGCGGCGGGCGCTTCGGCTTCAGCCGGTGCACCGTTCTCTTCTTCAAGCTTGAGGCGCAGCGCGTCGATGATGCGTACAGCGGCGGCAGCAGGAGCCTTGAGGATGCCTGCAACCTTGGCGAGCTGCAGCTCGCGGGACTCGAGTGCTGCCAGGGCAGCAACTTCGCTGGCGTTCAGTGCCTTGCCCTCGAAGTAACCGGTCTTGATAACCAGCTGCTTGTTGGTCTTGGCAAAATCCGTCAGGCTCTTGGCAGCGGCAACTGCGTCACCCTTGATGAACGCGATTGCAGTGGGGCCGGCGAGCTGGCCGTCGAATGCTTCGACACCAGCTTCCTTGGCTGCAATGGCGGTCAGGGTGTTCTTGACGACCGAGAACTTGGTGTCCTGGCCGAGAGAGACACGCAGCTGCTTGAGCTGTGCAACGGTGAGCCCGCGGTATTCGGTCAGGACAGCGGCGTTCGATTCCTTGAAATCGTTAGTGATCTCAGCTACTGCTGAAACCTTGCTAGGCGTTGCCATAACCCTCCTTCCGGGGATAGTGCCGGTGTTTCCCGGACCCCGCTCAAAAGAGCTAGAAACTAAAAAACGCCCCGCGCAGATGCACGGGGCTTGTCTCGACGCAGTCCATGACTGCGGAGCTTTGCTTCGTTCACCTGCGCCGGCCGCCCTATGTTCAGGGTCCTTCGTCTGGAGATCCACTGGCTCTCCCGGCGCGACTGCAGAAGTGAGTCTTGCTTGGGAGAGTGGATTTCCAACAACCGACGGTCTTTGGTTCCCCCAGCTTACGCGAGCCGGGCCGTGTGCTCCAAATCGGGCGCCTGACGTGCCGTTCAGCTGACGCTGGGTCCGAAGTCCGGGAGTTCTTTTTGCCAGATTCCCGTCACGCCTGCGGTCGTGAATCCCAGCTGCTGGTTGACCTTGAGCAGGTACCGGTTTTCCGGGGCATTCCAGGTGTAAAGGACCCGGGCGTCCGGGAACTGCTCGGCGAGACGTTCCATGTTCGCGACCTTGATCAGCAGGCCCAGTTTGTTGCCGCGGTGCTCGCTGAGGACCATGGTGTCGTCCTGGAACACGACGTCGGGCCGCAGCGCCAGGACGCTGATGGTGGTCAGGCCCACCAGCTCGCGGCTGCCGATATGTTCGACGGCGGTGACCACTGTCCGGCGTCCCTGCGCGATGGCGACGTCTTCCGCCTCGCGGAGGATGCCGCCGTCGAAGACCATGTCCGTGTCGTCGGCTCCGGGCACTCCGTCTTCGCCCGCGCTGTTTTCCAGCACTGCGACGGCCTCGAGCCACTGGTCCGGGCACCGGTCCGTCCAGTGGTGGAGGCGGTAGCGGCCTGCGTTGGCTTCCTCGGCCTCGGTCTCCAGCTCCTCCACGAGCTTGCTGTCGAGGGGCAGCGTGCAGGCGCTGAACTGCTCGATGTGCTGCAGGGTGTAGCCGCTGCGGCGGGCGAACTCGACCTCCCGGCTGTCCATCGGGACGAAGCCCAGGCCCGTGCCGGGCACCAGCTGCCCGGCTTCGCTGTCGCCCAGGGAGGAACTCGGATGGTTCGTGTCGATCAGGATGGTGTGGCGGCCCTCGTCGCGGGCGAAGTGCTCCGCGGCTTCGAGAAGCTGCCGGCCCACTCCCCGTCCCTGAAACTCCGGCAGGACGTCGAGGGCGAATTCGGCCAGGTCGAGGTTGTCCGCGAGAGGCAGCGCGATGTCGACGGTTCCGGCGATTTCGCCGCCGACCCTGGCCACGAGAATGACCTGGCGCTCGTACGGGTCCGCCATTTCCAGCAGCTTTTCCTGCGGCGCGTAGGCGAGATCGTCGCTCCCCCAGGTCTGCATTCGCACCTTGCGTCCCACTTCGACGGCGGCAATGAAGTCGGCGGCGTCCGTCCCGTCAAGGGAATCGGGGATCCACAGCTGTTCAATCCGTACGTCGTTTGCCATCACGGGCATCATCCCCAGCTGTTCTGCCATCCATGGGTGCCGGAAACCCGGCGACAACCGGGTTACCACCGCCAGCATATGCCGGTTTGCGCCAGCGTTCCATCACTACGGTTCCATCTGGTTCCATCATCGATGTGCGGCGGGCCCTCTTCGCCGCTCAGCCGCCGGTGCCGACGCTCCGCTGCCATTCCCCGTCCCAGCCGGCGGCCCGGAAGCCCAGGGCACTATTGATCGCGAGCATGTGATCGTTTTCTGCTGCATTAAACGTGATGACGCGCACCACGGCCGGATACTCCGCCAGCAGTCGTCGAAGGTTACGGATCTTGACGAGCATGCCCAGTCTGTGGCCGCGGTGGCTGGCCGTGACGAGGGTGTCGTCCTGATCGGCCAGCCACGGTTTCGACGGCGTGAGTTGCAGCACCGAGTACGCGGCCAGTTCACCGCTGTCCCGGTGCCGGGCGGCTGCCACGAGGGACTCCAGTCCGGCCCGCCGCCACGTGTCCTCGACATGGCGGACCCGTGCCACATCCCACTCCTCCGGGTCGTAGCTCAGGTTTCCGGTCGGCGCGTCTGTGCTCATCCGGGACATCAACACGGCGAGCTGGCCGGCGTACTCCTCCGGGCAGCGGCCCGTCCAGGACACAAGCTCGTACTCCGCCCCCGCGGTGGCCAGCGCCTCCCGTTCCAGCGCGTCCCACGATGCGGCATGGGCGGGAACATCCAGGGCGCTGAAGCGCGAGACCTGTTCCAGGCGGTAACCGGCCCGCAGGGCAAAGCGGACGCCCCGCGCGTCAGCGGGAACCGCTCCGGTTCCGGTGGCCGGCCTCACGGTGGCGTGCCGGTCCTCCGGGTCGAAGCCAGCGGGATGCTCCGTGTAGCTCTGCAGGATGGTGCGGCCGGCCGCGGCTGCCAGCGCTTCCGCATGGCGCAGCAGGGCCTGGCCAATCCCCCGGCCGCTGAACTCCTCCAGCACGTCGACGTGGACCATCGCGCTGCGGAGGTTCTCCTGGAGCTCGCAGCGGACCCACGACCGGGCAGCCATCCGCCCGTTCTGGCGCACGAAGAAGAGCTGGATCTTCCGGTACTCGTTGTCCCGCCAGAACTGCAGGCGGGCCTCGGGCGGAGTTGACCGGTCCAGGGTGCCCCAGGTTTGGAGCGTGAGGGCGTCGCATAATGCTCCGACGTCGAGGAAATTGCCCGCGTCCGGGGAATCGAGGGCGTCCGGGAGCACGAGGCGTTCGATGCGGTACGGCGCTGTGGTCACCGGAACAGCGTAACCGTGCCCCAAAACGCAGAAAAGACCGTCCCGCAGGTGCGGGACGGTCTTTTCCTATTGCCTACTGAGGATTAGACCTCGGTCAGGACCTTGGTGACGTTGGGGTCAACCGAGATGCCCGGGCCAAACGTGGTGGCGACGGTAGCCTTCTGGATGTACCGGCCCTTGGAAGCGGACGGCTTGAGGCGAAGGACCTCTTCCAGCGCGGCGGCGTAGTTCTCGGCCAGCTTGAGGGCGTCGAACGAGACCTTGCCGATGATGAAGTGCAGGTTGGAGTGCTTGTCGACGCGGAAGTCGATCTTGCCGCCCTTGATGTCGTTGACGGCCTTGGCGACGTCAGCGGTCACGGTGCCGGTCTTCGGGTTCGGCATCAGGTTACGCGGACCCAGGACCTTACCGAGGCGGCCAACCTTGCCCATCAGGTCAGGGGTGGCGACGGCCGCGTCGAAGTCGGTCCAGCCGGCTGCGATCTTTTCGATCAGGTCATCGGAACCAACGAAGTCGGCGCCGGCCGCGATTGCTGCCTCAGCCTTGTCACCCGTTGCGAAGACGAGGACGCGGGCGGTCTTACCGGTGCCGTGCGGCAGGATAACGGTGCCGCGGACCATCTGGTCGGCCTTGCGAGGGTCTACGCCCAGGCGGAAAGCGACCTCAACGGTGGCGTCGAACTTGGACGGGTTGGTGTCCTTGGCCAGCGTCACTGCCTCGAACGGCGCGTAGAACTTCTCCGCGTCGATCTTGGCTGCGGCTGCCTCATATGCTTTGCTGCGCTTTGCCATGCTGCTTATTCTCCTTGTGCAGTTGTGGTCTGCGGACCGCGCTGGGCCCTGCCACAGTCGGGGCCCGGCCGGTTTATCCGTGCCGGGTTTCCAACATTTCAATGTTTAGGTGGTGCCGGTTGCCCGGCGGTAAAGGCTATTAGCCTTCGACGGTGATACCCATGGAGCGGGCGGTGCCGGCGATGATCTTCGCGGCGCCTTCAAGGCTCGTGGCGTTGAGGTCTTCCATCTTGGTGGTGGCGATCTCGTTTACCTGGGCCTGGGTCAGCTTGGCAACCTTGACGGTGTGCGGGGTCGGTGAACCCTTGGCAACGCCTGCAGCCTTCTTGATGAGTTCCGCGGCCGGCGGGGTCTTGGTGATGAACGTGAATGAACGGTCCTCGTAGACCGTGATTTCAACCGGAATAACGTTGCCGCGCTGGGCTTCCGTCGCAGCGTTGTACGCCTTGCAGAATTCCATGATGTTGACACCGTGCTGGCCAAGCGCAGGACCGATCGGCGGGGCCGGGTTAGCGGCACCTGCCTGGATCTGCAGCTTGATGAGGCCGGTGACCTTCTTCTTGGGAGCCAATGTAGGGTCCTTCTCTCAATTTCGTCCTGGGGCACAGGAGCGTGCCTCAGGTTGGTGGCCGCCATGGCGAGGCGGCCGGCCGCTCAGGGGCTGCTAAGCGGGCAGTCCGGAGCGAATTCTGTGGGGAAAGCTAGATCTTGCTGACCTGGTTGAAGGCCAGCGTGACCGGGGTCTCGCGCTCGAAGATGGAGACCAGCACCACGAGGGTCTGGGAGTCCACCTTGATTTCGGAGATCGTGGCCGGAAGGGTCTCGAACGGACCTTCCTTGACGATGACGGACTCGCCGACCTCGAAGTCGACGTCGATCTGCGCGGCTGCGTGCTTGATGGGCTTGCCCTTCTCGGCCTGCTCTTCTTCGAAGACCGGGGCGAGCATGGAGAAGACCTCATCGAGGCGCAGCGGGACCGGGTTGTGGGCGTTGCCCACGAATCCGGTGACACCGGGGGTGTGGCGGACGGCGCCCCAGGAGGCATCCGTCAGGTCCATGCGGACCAGGACGTAACCCGGGATGCGGACGCGGTTGATGACCTTGCGCTGAGCGTTCTTGATCTCAACGACTTCCTCCATCGGAACCTGGATCTCGAAGATGTAATCTTCCATGTCCAGGGTCTGGATGCGGGTTTCAAGGTTGGCCTTGACGCGGTTTTCGTAGCCGGCGTAGGAGTGGATGACGTACCAGTCGCCCTCCTGGCGGCGCAGCTTGGCCTTGAACTCGTCAGCCGGATCAACCTCTGCGGCGGCGGCAGCGGCTGCCAGCGCGTCGCCCGACTCGGCTTCGTCTTCACCGGTGGCGGCTTCTTCGATGGCGGCTTCGTCGTCAGAGCCCGCCTCGACAGACTCTGCGGCGGCGTCGCCGGCTTCAGCCGTGTCGGCCTCGTCAGCCGTTTCTACCTCGTCAGCGACGTCGGATGCGGGCGCAGCGGACGCGGCCTCGGACTGTTCCCCGGTTTCCACCGCGGCGTCCTGGCTCTTATCCAGCTCAGTCTCAGTTACCTCGAGCTCCTGCTCAGACACTTGGTCTCCTGCTTCCTCATTGCCTAACATGCCTATTTAAATGACTCAATTCCGCACACCCCGCGGAACCTCCGGAATCCCGGTGGTGATCCACGCAGTCTGCGGACCGGTCGCCTTAGCGGTCCGTGGGGCCCGTGCCGCCGAAGACCCAGCCCACGCCGATCCCGAAGGCCAGATCGAGCACGGTGACGATGAGCATCATGATGACCACGAACACCAGCACCACGAGCGTGTAGTTGATCAGTTCTTTGCGGGTCGGTGCAACGACCTTCTTCAGCTCGCCGATGACCTGGCGGACGAAGAGCGTGATTCGAGCGAAAAAGCCTGCCTTGGGGGCATTCTTGGCGGGGCGGCCACTGGAGCTGCTTGCAGCCGTTTCGGTCACCTGGATCTCACTCATCCTCGCAAATGTCGGATACCCGGCTCTGAACTGAACCATGGTTGCTGCGCTTGCTCCGGAGAATCCGGAGCAGCTTGCGCAGGGCAGACAGGACTCGAACCTGCAACCTGCGGTTTTGGAGACCGCTGCGCTACCAATTGCGCCACTACCCTATGGATCGAAAACCACTTCCGGCCCGTTTCCCCAGACTTCCCTGAGGCGCAGGCCATCATCGTGTTTTCAACACCGGAGAACCAGTCTACGCAAGAACTGCGCCTACGTCGAACCGGCCACTCCGGACGCCCGCCCGCCGGGAAATCAGCCTCGAAAATGTCCTGACGAACATGCAGTCACATTTCCACGCCGGCACCGCGGGCGATCCGGTGAACAGCATAGAGTAGGTTCCGTCGAATCCCACAAACAGCCACCGAAGCTGCTAGCGAAGAATGGACCCGCGATGCCTGCCGCCCGCATTTCACAGCGTATTTCCGCCATAGCCGAATCCGCCACATTGGCTGTTGATGCCAAGGCGAAGGCGTTGAAGGCGGCCGGCCGGCCGGTCATCGGCTTCGGCGCCGGCGAGCCGGACTTCCCGACCCCCGACTACATCGTGCAGGCAGCCATCGCGGCAGCGAGCCAGCCGAAGTACCACCGCTATTCCCCGGCGGGCGGGCTGCCGGAGCTGAAGCAGGCCATCGCGGACAAGACGTTCCGGGATTCCGGCTACCGGGCCGAGGCGTCCCAGGTGCTCGTCACGAACGGCGGCAAGCAGGCCGTATACAACACCTTCGCCACGCTGCTTGACCCGGGCGACGAGGTCATTGTCCCCACGCCCTTCTGGACCACCTACCCGGAAGCCATCCGGCTCGCCGGCGGCGTTCCGGTGGAGGTGTTCGCCGGGCCGGAGCAGGGATACCTCGTCACGGTGGAGCAGCTCGAGGCGGCCCTCACGGACCGCACCAAGATCCTCCTCTTCGTCTCCCCCTCCAACCCCACCGGAGCCGTGTACTCCCCGGAGCAGGTCCGGGAGATCGGCCAGTGGGCCGCCGCCAAGGGCCTGTGGGTGGTCACGGACGAAATCTACGAGCATCTGACGTACGACGGCGTGCCCTTCACCTCGATCGCCACGGCCGTCCCGGAGCTGGGCGACAAAGTGGTGATCCTCAACGGCGTGGCGAAGACCTACGCCATGACCGGCTGGCGCGTGGGCTGGATGATCGGCCCGGCCGACGTCATCAAGGCCGCCACCAACCTGCAGTCGCACGCCACCTCCAATGTGTCCAACATCCCGCAGATGGCCGCCCTCGCCGCAGTGTCCGGCCCGCTGACTGCCGTCGACCACATGAAGCTCGCCTTCGACCGGCGCCGCAAAGCGATCGTGGCCGGCCTGAACGCCATCGAGGGTGTGGAATGCCCGACGCCGAAAGGCGCCTTCTACGTCTACGCGGACGTCCGTGCCCTGCTCGGCAAGGAGTTCCCGTCCGCGAACGGCCCCGTCCGGCCCTCGACGTCGGCGGAGCTGGCCGCCCTGATCCTGGATGAGGTCGAGGTGGCCGTCGTTCCGGGCGAGGCTTTTGGCCCCTCCGGCTACCTGCGCCTGTCCTACGCCCTCGGCGACGAGGACCTCGCCACCGGCGTCGCCCGCCTGCAGGACTTCCTCGGCAAGGCCAAATAGGACGCTCCCGCAGATCCTGCAGCACTAAACCCGACGCTCCCGGACCACGCACCACTGGACATGCCCAGCGGCAAACACCAGCAGTGGGCAGAATGCCATTCTGCCCACTGCTGGTGTCCAAGAATGAGCATGTCCCGTGGGTGCATGTGCGGGAGGGTCAGAGGAGCCGGCGCTCGGCGGCCCAGCGGGTGAGTTCGTGCCGGCTGGAAAGCTGGAGTTTGCGCAGCACCGCCGAGACGTGGGTTTCGACCGTCTTGATCGAGATGAACAGCTCCTTGGCGACTTCCTTGTAGCTGTAGCCGCGGGCGATGAGCCGCATCACTTCGAGTTCGCGGGCTGACAGCCTGTCCAGTTCGTCGTCGGCAATATCCGCAGGGGCGGTCCCGAAGGCATCCAGCACAAAGCCCGCCAGCCGGGGAGAGAAGACGGCGTCCCCGCCCGCAACCCGGCGGACGGCGTCGGAAATTTCCGCACCCGAAATGGTTTTGGTGACATAGCCGCGCGCCCCTGCCCGGATCACGGAGACGACGTCCTCGGCCGCGTCCGAGACGCTCAGCGCCAGGAACCGCGTGCTGCCAAACAAGGGTGCCGAGCCGGCCAGCACCTCGCGTCCGCCGCCGCCGAGCCCGCCGGGAAGGTGGACATCGAGGAGCACGACGTCGGGTCGGACGGCTGCGATCACGGCAACGGCGTCTTCCACGGTTGCGGCCTCGCCGGCAACGATGATGTCCGGATCCAGGTCGGCCTTCAGACCGGACCGGAAGATGGTGTGGTCGTCCACGATCACCACCCGGATCACTGGGACGGGAGTCCCCGTTTCGGTGTTGCTCACAGTTTTGCCTCTCCGTTGCTGTTGTTGGCGGCAGCGCCGGTGGATGCCCCCGCCGGCAGGGGCAGCCTGAGCCGCACCTCGGTGCCGTCCTGGTTGCTGGTGATGGTGGCAGTGCCGCCGTGGCGTTTCATCCGTCCCACAATCGACTCACGGATTCCCAGCCGGTCAGCGGGGACTGCGTCCGGGTCGAAGCCGGGACCGCGGTCCTTCACGAAGACCTCCGCCGCGCCGGCCGTGACTTCCAGGTACACCGACACGGCGCCCCCGCCGTGCCGGGCGGCGTTCAGCATCGCCTCCCGGGCGGCCTGGACGAGCGCCTCGTGGCGTTCGGTCATGGCGCAGTCGCCCACGGCCACCACCTCGACCGCGTGGCCCAGGGAGTCCTCCACTTCCGCCGCCGCGGCCTGGATGCCCTCGGACAACTGACCGGCTTCCTTGCCCGGATCCCGGTACAGCCAGCCCCTCAATTCGCGCTCCTGGGCCCGGGCGAGGCGCACGACGTCGGTCTCGTTGCCGGCGCGCCGCTGGATCAGGGCAAGTGTCTGCAGTACCGAGTCGTGGAGGTGCGCGGCGATCTCGGCCCGTTCGGTGGCGCGGACCCGCCCGGCCCGCTCCGTTTCAAGGTCTCGCCAGAACTTCAGCCCCCAGGGCAGCAGCACCAGCGCCACGCCGCCCAGCACCGCCACCGAGGCCAGCAGGGCAAGCCAGGTCTGTTCCCACGACCCTGAGCCGGACACCATCAGCAGGACCCCGGTCACAACCAGGGCCAGCCCGGCCGCAAGGCGTGCCCAGCCGCCGGCCTGGTCCGCTTTCGTCTTGTCCACGAGGCCGGCCCGGCGCGTCTCATCCAGTTGCATCCAGGCGATGGCCGCGCCGCCCAGGATGGCCGCAACCGGGATGAGGGTCCCGAGGGGAACATCAACGCCAAGCAGGCGTGCGATCAGGATGCCGGCGGCCAGCAGCAGGCCCGCTCCGAGCAGAATCTCCTTGCCGTAGCGCATGCCGGTGACCCGGTCCCGCCAGGAACCGCCAGGGGCTGCCCCGTCCGGCGCAGCCGCCGGTCCCGGCGCTGCGCCGCCTGCTGGTGCGGCCAGGCCGGGGGAGGCGGCCGCCGTCGGGAGCCTGGAGTAAGGGTCCGCGTAGGCCGGGTAGGGCTCACTCACGGCCGGGGCAATGGGCGACGCCGGCTGGCGGGCATTGCGCCTGGCGCTTTCGTCAGCGGTGGGAACCATGATCCAGAGCCAGGCGTAGAACGCCACACCGGCGCCGCCGGCGAGCGCGGCGACGGCCATCCCGATCCGGACCATCCGCACCGGCCAGCCCAGGTGCCGGGCGAGGCCGGCACAGACGCCGGCTACCACCCGGTCGCTGCCGCGGACCAGCGGCGGGCGGGACGCGGCGGTTGTCATGAGTCAATCCAAGCACGGATCAGGGTTCCCCGGACGTGTTTCCAGCCCTAACCGGGGGCGACTCAGGGACAGGTCAGGGTGTTCCCCAGTAGAGCAGAATCGTGTCTGACGGGAGGATCGAAGTATGAATCCGCACACTGAGCACCCTGATGAAGGCGACGTCCCTTCGGGCAGCACCGCCGGACAACCTGCCGGGTCACCGGTGGAACCAGCCGCAGAACCAGCCGCAGGAGCACCGGCCGAGCGGTCGCCGGCCACCTCTGCCGGTTCCGCCGCGGACCGGGCGCCTGCCGCAGACGACTCCGCCACCGCTCCGGTTGATACGTCCGCGACTCTCCCGCTGGACTTCCCGGCCGGCGCCGGGACGCCGCCGCCCCCACCGCCGCCGCACTATTACGGTCCAACACCCCCGCCGGCCGGCAGCCAGCCGCAGAACTTCTTCGACTGGATCCGCAGCCAGGGTATCCACCGCGGACGCGAGCGCTGGGTGGGCGGGGTGGCCAGTGGCATCGCCGGGCGCTTCGGCGTCGACCCGCTGATTGTCCGCGGCATCCTGATTGTCCTGACAGTCTTCGCCGGCGTCGGAGTCCTCCTCTATGGCATCGCGTGGGCACTCCTGCCCGAGCCCGACGGCCGCATCCACGTCCAGGAGGCCGCCGCCGGCCGGTGGTCGTCCGGCATGACCGGGGCCCTGATCACCACGATCATCGGCTTCCCCAGCCTGGGCACCGGCGTCTGGGGCTGGGACCGCTACGGCGTCGGCCCCTTCATCTGGACCGTCTTCTGGGTGGGCGGCGTCATCTACCTCATCTACTACCTGAGCCAACGCAACAAGCCCCGGAACGGAGTGACACCCCTGTCCCCGGGCCCGCAGGCCGGCGGCCCGGCAGGCCCCGCCTACCCACCGGCCGCGGCAACACCTTCGACACTCTCGACACCGGCAACGCCGGGAACGCCTTTCGCCACGACCGGCTACGGCGCGTCGACTGCGCTGCCCCGCTATGGCGAGTCAACCGTGCCCGGACCGGGCTGGGGCGCGCCTCCGCCGTCGGGCCCCGTGCCTCCCCCCGGGGGCGGCTACCGGCCGGTGCCGGGCGGCGGACCTGTCCCGCCGGCCAAACCCCGGAACCTCGGCCCCGGCGCCCCCGCGGTGGCGGTGACCGCCGGGCTCGCACTGCTGGTGGGCGGCGGCATCAAGGCCCTCGACGTCGCGAACGTGATCGACCTTGGCACCTCCAGCAATGCCGTCGTCTGGGCCAGCGCCGCCGTGGTCCTGGGTCTCGGGATCCTCATCGCCGGGCTCCGGGGCCGCACCTCGGGCATCCTCGGATTCTTCGCCGCGGTCGCCCTGATCGTCGGCGGCATCTTCAATGTGCTCCCAAACGGCGACCGCTTCCGCCCGCAGAACGCCGACTGGTCACCGGTGAGCATCGAGCAGGCGCTGGGCGGCTTTGATATCACGGCCGGCACCGGGACCGTGGACCTGACCAGGATCTCGCTTAATCCTCCGCTGGGAACAGATCTGGTGGTCCCCATTGACGCGACGGCAAGCAACCTCACGGTGGTTATCCCGAACACTGTTCCGGTGGAGGTCCGCGCCGACATGACCATGGGCAACCTCAACGAAGGCAGCCAGAACCACGGCGGCATGACCACCCAGCAAAGCAACTACAACACCGGCAAGCCGGGAGCGACACTGGTCGTGAAGATCAACGGCACCTTCAGCAACGTCACCATCAAGGAAGGGAACTGACATGAGCAGCTATGACGCACCGTCCGGCAGCCCGGAAGGCAGCAGCCCCGCCACTCCCCCGCGCTCCGGCGCCCCGGAGCCGCCGGAGGATTCCCCGCCGCGCGTAGGCACCATCGTCTGGGGGCTGATTGTGGTGGCCCTCGCCGCACTGATCATCGTTTCCCAGCTCGGCATCGTCGCGCTCAACGGCACCTACGTGGTGATCGGCCTGATGATCGGCGCGGGGGCGGCACTTGTGGTGGGCGGGCTGCTTTCGGCCCGCGGACGTGACAAAGCAGCATCGACAGGGAAGTCTTGAACCATGGAAAAGTTCTTCAGCACCGTCAGGGGCCTCGGCCTGAAACGTGGTCCGCAGCGCTGGTTGGGCGGTGTCTGCGGCGGCATCGCCGCCAAGCTGAATGTGGATGTCGCGTTCGTCCGGATCGCGTTCCTGCTCTTCGCGTTGCTTCCCGGTCCGGCCTTCGTGTTCTATCTGGCGGCCTGGCTGCTCCTCCCGGACCAGCGGAACGCCATCGTCCTTGAGACGTTCCTGGCGAACCGTTCGTCCCGCCCCTAAGATCCGGCCCGCGAGACGGCGAAGTGCCCCTGCCGCCCGGCGGGGGCACTTCTCCGTTGTCAACGTTTGTGTCCCGCCCCACATGCGCTACTAGACTCTAGGTGAGCTCAGCGTGGCGCTCTGCCTGTAACCCTTCGAACCAGGATTTGAGCCGAGACATGAAAATTGGAATCCTCACCAGTGGCGGCGACTGCCCCGGACTGAACGCCGTGATCCGTGGCGCCGTCCTGAAGGGCATCGCCGTGCATGGCCACGAGTTCGTGGGGTTCCTGGACGGCTGGCGCGGCGTCGTCGAGGGCGACACCATCGAGATCCCCCGCACCATGGTCCGCGGCATCGCCAAGCAGGGCGGGACCATCCTGGGCACGTCCCGCACCAACCCGTTCGAAAACAACGGCGGGCCCGAGGTCATCAAGGCCAACATGGACCGGTTGGGCATCGACGCCCTCATCGCCATCGGCGGGGAAGGCACCCTGGCCGCGGCCAAGAGGCTCACCGACGCCGGCCTGAAGATTGTCGGCGTCCCCAAGACCGTCGACAACGACCTCGACGCAACGGACTACACCTTCGGCTTCGACACCGCCGTCGAGATCGCCACCGAGGCGATCGACCGGCTGCGGACCACGGGCGAGTCCCACCACCGCTGCATGATCGCCGAGGTCATGGGCCGCCACGTTGGCTGGATCGCCCTGCACGCCGGCATGGCCTCGGGCGCCCACGCCATCCTGATCCCGGAGCAGAAAGCCTCCATGGAGCAAATCGCCGAATGGGTCGTCTCCGCACGCGACCGCGGCCGCGCTCCGCTCGTGGTCGTCGCGGAGGGCTTCGTGCCGGATGACCAGGAAACGCCGCACTCCGAACGCGGGCTGGACACCTTCGGCCGTCCGCGGCTGGGCGGGATCTCCGAGCGGCTGGCCCCCGAACTGGAGGCCATGACCGGCATCGAAACCCGGGCGACGGTCCTGGGCCACATCCAGCGCGGCGGGGTCCCCACCGCATTCGACCGTGTGCTGGCGACCCGCCTGGGCATGGCCGCCATCGACTCGGTCGTCGAAAAACGCTGGGGCACCATGGTGTCCCTCAACGGCACCGACATCGTCCACGTGGGCTTCGACGCCGCGCTCGGCAACCTCAAGACCGTCCCGCAGTACCGCTATGACGAGGCCGCGGTCCTCTTCGGCTGAGCCGCCTGATCCGCTGCACTGAGCCCGACACGCCGGTGGGTAGGGTGGAGCCATGACACTTGAGCCCGGTTCGGTCGATATCATCCAGCTCGCGTGGGCCCGCCGCCTGGGCCTCGACGACGGCGCGTTTGCGGCTGCCGCGGGCGAACGCATCGCACGTGCCGACGAGTCGGCCCGCGCCGTCCAGTTCGTCCGGCTGTTCGGCAATTCCGCCCTGGTGGGACCGCAATGGGCGCTCGACGCCGCCGTCGGGCTGTCCGACGGGGAACTGGCCCAGCACGGCACCCTGTTGACCATCACACGGGACCACGGCGGCCACGGGCTCGGCGCCGCGGCGCTGTTCTTCGCGGACGACCTGCCCCTGCAGCAGCCCGCGGAGGAACTGACCGTCTCGCAGGGTAGCCCGGAAGCGGTCGAGCTGGAAGCCGCCTGCCCGCCGGATGACGTCAACGAAGTGGGCCTCTCGGACCTCGAGCACCGCTTCACCATCATGCACCTGGAGGACGGCCGCCGGACCCCGGTGGCCTGCGGCGCCTACACCGAGTGGGAGGGCATCCTGGCCCAGATGGGGGTGCTGGTCGCCCCGGAGCGGCGCCGCCAGGGACTGGGCTCACTGGCCGCCTCCATCGCGGCCCATGAGGCCCTCGCCTCCGGGCTGACGCTGCAGTGGCGCGCCGAGGTCAGCAACAAAGGCTCCCTGGCCATCGCCCGCAGCCTGGGTTTTTCCGCCGGCGGCATCCAGACCAGTGTGCTGCTGGGCTGACCCGGCAGCACACCGGCGTCAACTCAGCGGGACTGCAGTCCGGCGCCCCCGGTGCCGGCTGACGCTGCCGGCACGGAGCCGGGCGTGCCCCAGTCCTGGACCGGCTGGGGCTTGGCGAAGAACAGCACCACCGCCATGCCGATCAGGATCACAGCAGCGGGCAGCAGGATGGACTGGCCCATCGCCGTCGAGAACCCCTCCTGCAACGCTGCGGGCAGTGTGCCGCCAAACGACATCGGGCTTGCCTCCCCGGATCCGCCCGGAACTGCCGGGAGTTCGGCCGCGAGCCGCGCCTGGATCAGGACCGCTATCGCGGCACTGCCGAGGACTGCCCCGATCTGGCGGGTCGTGTTGTACACGCCTGAACCGGCGCCGGCCAGCCGCGGCGGCAGGTTCCGGGTGGCGGTGGTACTCAGCGGCGCCCAGATGCCGGCGTTCGCGAAACCGAGCACGGCACTGGGCAGGAGGAACAGCAGGATCGGCGTATCCGGGTGCATCAGGACGGCATTCCAGGCCAGCGCCACCGACATCAGGAGCAGACCGGTCGCGGTGATGAACTTCGGGTTGACCCGGTCGATGATCTTGCCCACCACGGGCGCGAGCCCGCCGGAAATGAGCGCCATTGGCACCATCATCAGTGCAGACTGGGTGGGGGTCAGCCCGCGGACGATCTGGAAGTAGAAGATCAGCGGCAGCGTGAAGGAGGTGATGGCGAAGCCGACGGTGGTGATGCCGATGTTCGCCAGGGAAAAGTTCCGGTCCTTGAACAGGGACAGCGGCAGCAGCGGCTCGCCCTTGTTCACCTTCTGCCACACGACAAACGCCACCAGCACGACGATCCCCGAGATAATGAGCCCCCACACCGTGATGGGTCCGGTGATGGTGCCCCAATTGTAGGTCTCGCCTTCCTGGATGCCGAACACCAGCAGGAACAGCCCGACGGCGCTGAGCAGCACGCCGGGGATATCGAACTTGTGCGGGTGGGTGCTCAGGGCGGGCACGTAGCGCACGGCCAGGAAGAAGCCGACGAGGCCGACCGGGAGGTTGATGAAGAAGATCCACTCCCAGCCGAGGCCGTCCACGAGGACGCCGCCGAGGATCGGTCCCACGAGCGTGGCGACGCCCGCGGTGGCGCCCCAGATGCCCATCGCGGCGCCGCGGCGGTCCGGCGGGAAGATCCGGGTGATGACGGCCATGGTCTGGGGTGTCATCAGCGCGGCGCCGAAGCCCTGGAAGACCCGGGCCAGGATCAGTGTCTGGACGTCGCCGGAGAGCCCGCACCAGAGCGAAGCCAGCGTGAAGACGACGAGCCCCGTCAGGTAGAGCTTCTTCGGGCCGAAGCGGTCGCCCAGCCGGCCGGTGATCAGCAGCGGCACGGCGTAGGCGAGCAGGTAGGCGCTGGTCACCCAGATCACCGCGTTGATGTCGGCGTTCAGGCCTTCCATGATGCGGGGGTTGGCCACCGAGACGATGGTGGTGTCGATCAAGATCATAAAGAACCCGATCACGAGGGACCACAGCGCCGGCCACGGCCTGGCAACGATTTCCATGGGATTCCTTACGGGTCGAAAAGGATGCTTGTTTTAGTTCTCAAGGAGTTCGGAGGGGCCGAAGCCCCGGATGGGCTACCAGGCCAGCTGGCCGCTGCCGAGCTGGTCCTGGAGGTGCCGGATCCAGCCGATCTCGGCCTGCAGCATCACCTGCTGGTAGTCCATGTCGATCCAGTACTTGCGTTCGACGCCCTTCGTCCGGACCCGGTCCTGCGCCGCGGCGAGGAAATCCAGGTGCCCCTGCAGGCCCTGGAGGCGGCGGTCGAGCAATCCGGTGACGACGCCGGCCGGAAGGTTATACGCTTCCGAGACGGCCAGCGGGAACGAGGGGTACTCGTTGACGGGGCTGGCCAGCATGTCCCGGAGCCTTTGGGTGAGGGCTGCCCGCCCTGCCTCGGAAATCTCATACGTGGTCCGTTCGGGACGGTTGCCTTCACGGTCTGTACCGGCAGCCAGGACCAGCCCCTGCTCCTCAAGCCGCCCCACCGCGTGGTACAGCGTTCCCGGCCGGACCTTCACGAGCCGGTCCTCATGCCGGGCCATCAGGAGCTGGTACATCTCGTAGGGATGCATGGGCTCTTCCACCAGCAGGGAGAGAGCGGCGACACCCAGCGGTGTCAGCGGCGCGGTTCGGACCATGGAGCATTTTCCTTCACGCGGTGTCTGTCAACGCGGCGAGAAGCCGCGGGTATATTCCACTAGAAATATTCCACATGGAGTATGAGCACGCAAACTACCATTCGGGCCCCCGGGACATGGTCAGCCCAGCAGGGCCAGGATGTCCTTCCGGTCGAACATCCGGGCGGCCGCCCGGGCGGAGGGCGTCCCGGCGTCGGGGTCCGCGCCGGCGTCGATCAGCACCTGCGACACATCCGTGTAGCCCTTGAAAACGGCACCGGCAAGAGGCGTCTGGCCGCGGTCGTTGGCGGTATTGGCGTCTCCGCCGTGCGCCAGGATAAGCCGGACGGTGTCGGCGTGGCCATGGTAGGCCGCGAGCATCAGCAGGGAATCCCCGGCCGCGTTCGTCAGGGTGGCCGGGACCCCGGCGGCGAGGTAGCTTCCGAGCATGGCGGAGTCACCCTGGCGGGCAGCATCAAGGAGCCTGTGGGCCAGGGCCAGAGTCTCCTCGTCCGGCGCGGTGCTTCCCTCTGTCATCGGGTCCCCCTCAGAAAACCGGTCTGCCGCCCCACGACCTGGCCGGCGTCGGGAGCCACAATGACCTCCTGCGCCGCCGTGTAGGGCTCTTCGCCGTCAAGGACGGTCAGTACTTCCCCGGGCGCTACCGAGCGTTTGACCACGGCCAGGGCCACCGGCCCCATTTCGTAATGCTGCGCCACGGACGTTACGGTGCCGACCCTGCGGTCACCGGACCGGACCTCGCTGCCGACCGCGGGCATGGTGTGCTGCGAGCCGTCGAGCTGCAGGAACACCAGCCGGCGCGGCGGGTGGCCCAGGTTGTGGACCCGGGCCACAGTCTCCTGGCCCTTATAGCAGCCCTTGTTCAGGTGCACGGCGGTGCGGAGCAGGTCGAGTTCGTGCGGGATGGTCTTGTCGTCGGTTTCGGCACCCCAGCGCGGCCGCCACGCTGCGATGCGCAGGGCTTCGGCTGCCCAGACCCCGGCCAGCGGGCGTTCGCCGGCCGTGGCTTCAAGTTCAGCGGCCGGGACGAGGTACTCGAACCACGGCCGTTCGAGCCCGGGGTGGGAATCCTCCCCCACCACCGCGTAGGAGTAGCCGCCGGCGCCGACATGCGGCCACGGGTCTTCCCAGACAAGCAGCCCGGACCATTCGGGCACCCGTCGGGTGGACCCCAGCACGGCCCAGTCCGCCGACACGTCGGTGATCTCGACCCGGAGCATGAACTTCATCTTGTTGAGCCATTCCGCCAGCGGGCCGGCCTCGGCGGCCTCGACGATCAGCCAGGTCGTGGCGCCGTCGTCCACCACCCGTGCGTCGAATTCGATCCGGCCCTGCACGCTCAGGAGCAGCAGTTCGCTGGACTGCCCCGGCGGCAGGTCCGTGAGCTGCTGGGAGGACAGCGTGTTGAGCCAGCTCAGCCGGTCCGGCCCGGTAACGGTGACGACGCCGCGGTGCGACAAATCGACGACGGCGGTTCCGGCGGCCAGTGCCCGCTGTTCGCGCAGCGGTTCGCCGTAGTGGGAGGCGACGCCGGCGTCAGCGCCGCCGGCTTCGACGGCGCCAGGGCGCGCGAGCAGTGGGCTCTTGGTAGTCATATGTAGTAGAAGTCCTCAGCGGTTAGCGGTATTCCGGATTTTCGAAGTCAAACCTGGTCCCGGTTTTCCAGGCCTCGGGCAGGTTGCCGTAGGCAGGAATGCCGCCGGCGTCCTTGAGCATCCGGGCCAGGTGCAGCAGGTTCCATGTCATGAAGGTGGTGTTGCGGTTGGTGAAATCACTTGCGGGACCGCCGGAGCCTTCATCGAGGTAGCTCGGGCCCGGCCCGACGGCGCCGATCCAGCCTGCATCGGCCTGCGGCGGGATCGTGAAGCCGATGTGCTGGAGGCTGTAGAGGACGTTCATGGCGCAGTGCTTGATCCCGTCCTCATTGCCGGTGATGAGGCAGCCGCCCACCTTGGGATAGAACGCCCACTGGCCCTTCCCGTTCAGCTCGCCCGAGTGGGCGTAGAGGCGCTCGATCAGCTTCTTGGTCTGCGAGGAGTTGTCTCCGAGCCAGATTGGCCCGGCCACCACAACAATGTCCGCGTCCCGGACGGCCGGATAGAGCTCCGGCCATTCATCGCTCGCCCAGCCGTGCCGGCGCATGTCCGGATAAACGCCGCTCGCGATGTCGTGGTCCACCGTCCGGATAACCCTGGTGGCGACGCCCTGCTTGTCCATGATCCGGCGGCTGACGTCGATCAGGCCCTGCGTGTTGGAGGCCTCGGGGGACTTCTTCAAAGTGCCGTTGAAGTACACGGCTTTGAGGTCGCTGAAATCGGGGGTTGTTGCGGGTGTGGCATTCACTGGGGTACTCCCTGCGGTCGCGGCGGACAACGGAAAATCAGTGAGACCTCAGGATCGGGCAGCTGTCCGCCGGCGCGCCGGGCGCCGCCGGTCAGCTGACTTTGTGGAGGATGGCGGACGCGTGGGCTTCCAGGCCGCTGCCCCCGGCAGGGCCCTTGCCCGTTCCCACGTCCCAGCGCCAGAGCAGGTTGCCGTCCACGAGGCCGAAGATCCTGGTGGCGGCAGTGTACTCCTTGGAGTGGCTGCCCCGCATCACCATATCGGTGCTGAGCTGGATCTGCGGGCCCTTGATCTGACCGTAGTACAGCTCGGAGATCCCGCCGGGGTGGGAGATCGACACGGAGATGTCGAAGCCGCCGTCCTTGTTGCGCAGCGCCTCGACTTCGTCGGCGCTCTTAAGCACAGGAACGATGTCGGCCGGAATAAGCCCGGGGCCGCCATCCTCTTCGCGCTGTTTTCGCTCCAGCGCCCAGAAACCGGTTTCGACGGTCAGCGGACGCAACGTGGTGCCTGCGTCGTCGGTCAGCCAGCTCTCGGCACGGTATTGCAGGTAGGGCAAACCGTTGTGCGTGAAGGACACGTGTTGCCGGAAGTGCTCGGAATCCTCTTCCCCGGCCCCCAGCCGGCCCCCGCCCTCCCACTCACCAATGAGCCAGGAAAGCGGAACGATTTCGGGTGTCAGATCTGTAGGTATTTCAATCGGCACAGCAGCTACCTCTGGAAACGAAGACGGCTATTGATTTCTGGCTGTTACTTCTGGCCTTTGAAGAGGCGGTAGACAACAAAGCCGGCAAACCACGCCATGGCCAGGCTGGCAACGCCGAGCAGTACAAGGAAGAAGATTTCAAATGCAAGTACGGACATGATGCCATCCTAGCGTGTTAGTAGATGAGTAGTTTGTCTATGAAGTAGGCCAGGGAACCGACGGCGGAGACCGGGCCCAGCCCCATTCCGAGTGCCGCCGCAAAGCTTAGCGATTCGCCGCGGATGATCACCAGCCGGCGGAAACTCATCAGCACGGCCCCGACCACCACGCCGACGATCGCGGCCGGCAGCACTGCGATATCGGAGAAGACGAGGCCCGCGAGCGGTCCCGCCAGCCCGGCGCCGACGACGCCCAGCGGCGCCACGACCCGGTCCGGCCAGCGGATCAGGCCAGCCAGCAGGGCGATCGCAGCGCTGATGGCGGCGACCAGGAGCATCTCTTGAACGCCGTTGAAGCGGGAGCACGCAATCCAGCCGGCGCCCAGGCAGGAGAGCATAACGCCGGCACTCGAACCGAGCGTGGACTCCAGGCGCTGCGCCTGCCCGGTGCCGCGGATCAGCTGCATCACGAAGACCGCCATGACGCCTGCCGCCATAAACGACGGGGTCCAGTCCAGGAATCCCGGGGCGGGAAGGTAAGTGGCGGCAACGGCGGCGCCGATGCCCGGCAGACCGATCAAGGCGGCCAGGGTCTTCTTGGCCGGAATCCCCAGAAAGTGCGGCCAGCCGATCCCGACGGCGGCGGCGGTGAGCACTCCCACCGCCAGGAGCGCCTCCGGCGAGATGTACGACGCGCCGACTATCGCGGCGAGTCCGGACAGCCCGATGACGCCGATGGACCACGTCTTCACTGTTTACCCGGCATCGTCGTATCCGTCATCCGTTTTCCAGTCATCGTCGTACTTTCGCTCACTGCGGACCCCAATTCGACCTGATCTTTCGTCAGGGGGCTGCGGGCCCCGACGGATCAATCCTGCCCTATGTGACCGTTTTGTGTCGCAAAAGAACCGGACGCAGGTGACGCAAGCATGTCCGGGAAGGGTCGTTTGGGTATACTCAGACTCAGCTACAGACGCCCAACGATGCGCGGACACCCCTTGGAGGAAACATGTCGCACATCCTGCTACTGACCAACAGCACCGGCTCGTCGGTGGACGTCCTGCCTGCTTTGGAACTACTGAACCACCGGGTCCATATCCTCCCCGCCGAGCCGACGGCACTGCTGGAGACGGACCCCTGCGACATCGTCCTGCTGGACGCGCGCAAAGACCTTGTCGGCGCACGCTCCCTCACCCAGCTGCTCAAGGCCACGGGCCTAAGTGCCCCCCTTATGCTGATCCTGACCGAGGGCGGCATGGCCGCCGTGTCCTCCGCCTGGGCCGTCGATGACATCCTGCTGGAGTCCGCGGGGCCCGCCGAAGTCGAAGCCCGCATCCGCCTCGGCGTCGCCCGGGCCGTGCCGGACCAGGACGATGCCCCGACAGAGATCCGGGCCGCCGGCGTCGTCATCGATGAGGCCAGCTACACCGCCCGGGTCAACGGCGCGCCGCTCAACCTGACCTTCAAGGAATTTGAACTGCTCAAGTACCTGGCCCAGCACCCCGGACGGGTCTTCACCCGCCAGCAGCTGCTGACCGAGGTCTGGGGCTACGACTACTACGGCGGCACCCGCACGGTGGACGTGCACGTCCGGCGCCTGCGGGCGAAGCTCGGCGCTGACCACGAGAACCTGATCAGCACGGTCCGCAACGTGGGTTACCGCCTGACCCTGGTCCGGCATCCGGAGGAAGAACTCACCGAGGCCTGAGCGGCGCCCAACGGGCGCCCGGTTCATCTGACCTGAACTCCGGAGGGCGCCGTTCGCCGTCCGGGGCGCCTTTGACCACGATTTCCGGCCCTGAGGTCCGGTGTTTGCGGCGTGTCCGTGTCAAAGTGCCCCCGGACCGCCCACGACGGGCGAAACCAGGGGGCGCGCCCGGGTCCGCTTGCTCAGGGTCCAGGCAGGATGCGCGCGGCACGCCGGGGATTTCCACACGCTTTGCCCCATAACCCCCGGTCAACGTGCACGGAACATGCAGAAAGCCCCGGACATCGGTCCGGGGCTTTCTGCATATCGGGTGGAGGACATACGGGTCGAACGTATCGAGGCCACCCCAGTGGTGGATCCCCCTCGCATCTGGGCTGGCCGTTCCGAGAAACAGGTTCTGGACCGAACAGCCGGATGAGTTAACGACTATACGTAACAGTTCCGGAAACGACAAAATCGGGCCCGCCCCGGCGGTACCGTATAGCCTTGCACCATGAGTCCCGCCCATCCTGAAAACTGGCCCGTGCTCGCCGTCAAGGGAGCTGCGGATGCGCAGCTCCTGAAGGACGTCAAAGCCCTCGTGACCGCCGCGGAGGAATCCGATGGCAATCCGCCGCTGTCCGAACAGACGCTCGTGACGCTGCGTGCCGCCGACGGCGGCCATGCTGTTCTGACACTCGCCCTTTACAGCCCCGAGGAGAGGTCCGACCCGGCGACGGCGCAGGATCTGGCCGGGGTTGCCGTCGTCATCGGGGAACCGGACGGTACGGGCGTGCTGGAAATTGCCGTCCACCCCAGCTACCGGAGCCAGGGCGTAGCGGACCGGCTGGTCCGCGAACTCAAGAACATCCGCGGCTTCGCGGGCCTCAAGGCCTGGTCCCACGGCAACCACGAGGCCGCGGCCGACCTCGCCGCGCGCTACGGCTACGGGCCCGTCCGGGAGCTGTGGAAAATGCGGCTCACGAGCGCGGCGGCGGACCTGCCCGACGTCCCCCTGCCGGTCGGGGTGACACTCCGCGCCTTCGTCCCGGGCCGGGATGAGGACGCCTGGCTGGCTGCCAACCGCGCCGCCTTCGCGCACCATGCGGAGCAGGGAAACATGACGCGCGGCGATCTGGACGCCCGGATGGCCGAGCCCTGGTTCGATCCCGCCGGTTTCCTGCTGGCCGTCGACGCCTCCGACCGGATCCTGGGCTTTCACTGGACCAAGGTGCACCCCCGGCACGGAGACCGTCCGGCGATCGGCGAAGTGTATGTGGTGGGCGTGACTCCCGGCGCGCAGGGCACCGGGCTGGGGAAAGCCCTGACGGTCGCCGGCATCCGGCATTTGCAGCACCGGGGCCTGCACGCCGTCATGCTCTACGTCGATGCGGACAACATTCCGGCCGTGTCGCTGTACCGGCGGCTGGGGTTCACCCGCTGGGACGTCGACGTGATGTATGCCCCGATGGAGGAGCAATAATCCATTCGGCGGACATCAGGTGTCCACCCCGGGAAATCTGGACTCGTCGAAAGCTAATGGCACGGTGAATGCTTGTAAGGTTGAAGCACACCGCGCCAGCATTAGGAGACACCATGCAACGGGAATCTGCCCGGACAGCCACGTCTGAGGCCGCTACGTCGGACAAAAAAGTGCGACCCGCGCGTGCCCGGTTCGGCTCCTCCGAAGTGCCTGCCTCACGTGCCACCCAGGACCGGATCGACATTCCTGAGTTCGCGCCCAACCTGGAGCCGGAGGGCGATTTCAGCCCGGACCGATTCCTGGACCGCGAACTGAGCTGGCTCTCGTTCAACGCGCGCGTGCTGGAACTCGCCGAAGACCCGAACCTGCACCTGCTGGAGCGTGTCAGCTTCCTCTCCATCTTCGCGTCCAACCTGGATGAGTTCTTTATGGTCCGTGTTGCCGGCCTCAAGCGCCGGATCGCCACGGGACTGGCCGTCCCCTCCCCCGCCGGCCTCAGCCCGATGCAGGTCCTGGACCAGATCGGGGACGAGGCCCACCGGCTGCAGCAGCGCCACGCCCGCGTCTACGCCGAGCAGATCCGTCCGGCGCTGGCCTACGAGCACATCCATCTCATGCACTGGGAGGAGCTTGATTCCCAGGCCAAGGACCAGCTCAGCGCCATGTTCGCGGAGAAGGTCTTCCCGATCCTGACCCCGCTGGCGGTGGACCCGGCCCACCCCTTCCCGTACATCTCGGGGCTCTCCCTGAACCTCGCCGTCGTCGTCCGCAACCCGGTCAGCGACAAGGAACTCTTTGCCCGTCTCAAGGTCCCGGACCAGCTCCCCCGGCTGATCTCCATTGACGGGCCCCGCGCCGGCTCCGTGCCGGGCCGGGTGGCACGCTTCATCGCCCTCGAGGAAGTCATCGCGGTCCACCTGGACCAGCTCTTTGCCGGCATGGAGGTGCTGGAGCACCACACCTTCCGCGTCACCCGCAACGAAGACGTGGAGGTCGAAGAGGACGACGCCGAGAACCTGCTGCAGGCGCTCGAGAAAGAACTGCTGCGCCGCCGTTTCGGCCCGCCGGTCCGGCTCGAAGTCACGAATGACATCAATCCGAACATCCGGGCGCTGCTGATCCGCGAACTGGGCGTCGAGGAATCCGAGGTCTACTCGGTCCCGGCCCCCCTGGACCTCCGCGGGCTCTCGGTCATCGCCGGAATCGACCGCGCCGACCTGCACTACCCGAAGCATGTCCCGCACACGTCCCGGTACCTCAACGAATCGGAAACTTCCAAGGCGGCGAACGTCTTCGCGGCCATGCGGCGGCGTGACATCCTGCTGCACCACCCGTATGACTCGTTCTCCACCTCGGTGCAGGCGTTCCTGGAACAGGCTGCGTCAGACCCGAAGGTCCAGGCCATCAAGCAGACGCTGTACCGTACTTCGGGCGACTCGCCGATCGTTGACGCCCTGATCGACGCCGCCGAGGCCGGCAAGCAGGTCCTGGCCCTCGTCGAAATCAAGGCCCGGTTCGACGAGCAGGCCAACATCTCGTGGGCACGGAAGCTCGAGCAGGCCGGCGTACATGTGGTTTACGGCATCGTGGGCCTCAAGACCCACTGCAAACTCTCCCTCGTGGTGCGCCAGGAAGTGGACGGGCTCCGCCGCTACTGCCACATCGGCACCGGCAATTACCACCCGCGCACGGCCCGTTACTACGAGGACCTGGGCCTCCTCACGGCCAATGAGCAGGTGGGCGAGGACCTCTCCAAGCTCTTCAACCAGCTCTCCGGCTATGCTCCGAAGTCAACCTTCAAGCGCCTTTTGGTGGCCCCGCGGTCGGTGCGTTCGGGACTCATCGACCGGATCGAAACAGAGATCCGGAACGCGCGCGCCGGCCTGGCCGCCCGGGTTCAGATCAAGGTCAACTCGATGGTGGACGAAGCCATCATCGATTCCCTGTACCGGGCCTCCCAGGCGGGCGTTCCCGTGGACATTATCGTCCGCGGCATCTGCTCGCTGCGCCCGGGAGTGCCCGGACTCAGCGAGAACATCACGGTCCGGTCCGTGCTGGGCCGTTTCCTGGAGCACTCCCGCGTTTTCGCCTTCGCCAACGCCGGCGACCCGGTGGTCTACATCGGTTCGGCGGACATGATGCACCGGAACCTTGACCGCCGGGTGGAAGCCCTCGTCCAGCTCACCAGCGGGGACGACACAACGTATGTCATGGATCTGCTGCGCCGCTACATGGACCCGGGCACCGCCAGTTGGCACCTCGACAACCAGGCCGTCTGGACCCGCCACCACCTCGCCGAGGACGGCCACGATCTCGAGGACATCCAGTCCTGGCTGCTCAATTCCCGCTCGCGGCAGCGCTCGTCCGGGCTGCGGTAGGGGCTCTGGCATTGAGTAGCGATTCACCGGTTGCCGACCAGAGCGACCATCCCGGCGAAACAATCGTGGTGGTGGCTGCGGGCGCCCTGCCCTGGCGTGTCGCCCCGGGCGACAAGGGCCAGCTTGAGGTCCTGCTGATCCACCGCCCGCGGTATGACGACTGGTCCTGGCCCAAGGGCAAGATCGATCCCGGCGAGACGGTGCCCGAATGTGCCGCCCGCGAAGTCGATGAGGAAATCGGGCTCAAGGCGCCGCTGGGCATCCCGCTGCCGGCCATCCACTACCACGTCCCCGCCGGGCTGAAGGTGGTCCATTACTGGGCTGTCGACGTCGACGGGGCCGCCCTTCTGCCGGACGGCAAGGAGGTGGACAGCGTCATGTGGTGCTCGCCGGAGAAGGCGGCCCGGCTGCTGAGCAACCCGAGCGACGTGGGCCCGCTGGAGCACCTGGCGGCCGCGCATGCCCGGGGCGAGCTGAAGACGTGGCCGCTCGTGATCGTCCGCCATGCCAAGGCCAAGCCGCGCTCCTCCTGGACCAAAGCCGAAGGGGACCGGCCGCTTGCCGCCACCGGGATGCGGCAGGCACAGGCGGTGGGGCGCCTCCTGCAGGCCTGGAAACCCATGCGGATTGTCTCCAGCCCGTGGCTCAGGTGCGTGGCCACCATCGCCCCGTACGCCAAGGCGTCGGATGCGAAGGTGAAGCTGAACGAGGCCCTGACCGAGCACCGGCACGGCCGCCATCCGCACAAGACAGCCGCTGCCGTCGAGGGTCTTTTCGACAAGCAGCGGGCAGTGGCGCTGTGCACCCACCGCCCCGCCCTCCCCACCGTGTTCGCCCAGCTGGGAAAGCACATGGGTTCGCGCCTGCGCGCCCAGCTGCCGGACACCGACCCGTTCCTGGCTCCCGGTGAGATTGTCGTGTGCCATGTGGCGCACCACAGCAAGGACAAGGTGGTCGCCGTCGAGCGGTTCAGGCCCTTCGACGACTAAGGTCCTTGACCCTCCGCCCTGCCGGCCATAGTTTGTATCAAGCACTTGATACATTGCTGCAGAATCTTTGGGGGATTCCATGCCGGTCCAGTTCAATCTGCCGCCGATGCTGTTGCTCGGTCCGCTCCTGGCCGCCCTGGTGGTGTACGTGGTCCTGCGCTGGGTGATCTGGGCACCGCGCACAGGGATTTCGCCGACGTCGGTGTCCGAACACGCGCTGTGGGTGGGCGTCATCGGCTGGCTGGCGAGCTCCCTGCAGGGGTCGATGACTCTGGGCATCATTCCGGCCAATCCCTCCACCGGCAGTTCCCTGACCAGCGCTGGCACGATCTGGCCGGCCCTGGCCTGGCCGGTTCTGGGCTGCCTGACGGTGCATGCCCTGGGCCAGATCAGTTATCCGGGTCCGCGGCGAATCCGGCGGCAGGCCGTGCTTGCGGTGAGGCACATCCGGGACTTCCTGCCCCGACGGCTGGCACTCACCACGGCGGCCATCTTCGTCTCAGCCGCCGCGGCCATCGCCCGGACGGCCACCCTGCCGGGATTCGCGGCCGTGGCCCCCACCAGGGTCAGCGACGGCCAGTACAACTACTACAACGGCGGCGGTGACGGCCGCATCCCCGGGGCGGACGCGGCCGGCTGGCTCGGCGGCGCCCTGCTCTTGCTGGCCGGCGGGACGTGGCTGGTGCTGTGGCTGATCTCCAGCCGGCGCCAGCTGGAGTCCCTCGACACGGCGGACAACGCCGTGCTGCGGACCATCGCGATGAACCGGCTGCTGCGCACGGTGTCCACGGTGGCCGCCGGGCTGGGTGTGATCGCCGGGAACTTCGCGGCCCGGTCCGACCAGTCGGCCGGAAACCCGTCGTGGACGAATCCCGCCGGGCTGGCGGGCACGGCGGTCCTGCTGGTCATGTGGTGGTGGCGGCCGCCCCGGCTCGCGGCTGCCGGGCTGGACGTCCGGAACCGGCCGGAAGCGGGGCTCGCCGCCGGCCGGCAGCACCCGGCCGCCCGGCTCGTCCGCTCCCTCGGGGCGCTCCTGGGACTGGCGGCCGCCGTGCCGCTGCTGGCCGGCGTCTTCCTCGCCCAGGCCCTGATGGCTGCCGCCAGCTCTGGTTTTGCGGGCTTCGTGGCGACGATGGCAGCATCCGTGCTGGGGGTCATCACCGCCGGCGAGCTCCTGCTGCAGCGTAACTACGGAACTCCGGAAGCGCCGCGCCGCTGGCCGCGGCATCCGGTGGGTCCGGCCCTGCTGGGCACTGCCGTCCTGGCACTGCTGGTCTTCCTCGTCGTCCTGATCGTCACGGCGCTGGGGCAGGGCCGCCTCGCCACGGGCCCGGACTGGGTTCCGGCCGCGCTGCTCACAGCCGGAGTCTGCGTTATCGCACTCCCGGCACTCTTCACGGCCAGGCTCCGTCAGGGTGTCGCCGGCCCCCAGACCGGACTGGACGCGGCCCTGCGCGCCATCACGGTGCATCGGGTCGTGCGGACCGTGGCGGCCACCCTCACCGCGCAGGCCGGCATCCTGCTGCTGACCCAGAGCAACGCTTGGGCAGCGGTCCTGGGCCGGACGGCCTTTGGGGAGACCGACCCCGCCGCGGCCATCTGGGGGCCGGCGGTCACGGCCGGCGCAATCCTCTGCCTTGTGGCAACGGTCATCGCCGTCATCCCGGTGGGGACACTGGCCGGGCGCGCCCCGGCTCCCCTGCCGAGAAAGGAAGTCTCCGCGTGACGGCGGGGATCTCCGTGGACCTGGGGTCGGCCACGCCGCCATACGAACAGATCCGGGCACAGGTATCCTCCCTGATCGCCCTCGGAGCGCTGACGCCGGGAACCCGGCTGCCGACGGTGCGGAGCCTTGCGGCGGACCTCGGCATCGCGGCCGGAACCGTCGCCCGGGCCTATCGGGAGCTCGAGCAGGCAGGGCTGACCGAGGCCAGGCGGCGCAACGGGACTGTGGTCGCCGAGACGCCTCCACCCGCGACCCCAACAGGCACCCCCGCGCCGGAGTCCGTCGCCGCGGAGGTGACTGCCGCCGTCGAGCGCTACATTGCGGAAGGCAGGCGCGCCGGCCTGGACGACACCGCGCTGCTGGCAATCCTGCGGACGAAGCTCACCCACCAAGACGAATAAGGAGCGACCGCGACTTCTCAGTAGACTGGGACAGTGAGCATTCCAACGCCCTATGAAGACCTGCTGCGCGATGTCCTGGACCACGGCACGCACAAATCGGACCGGACCGGTACCGGCACCCTGAGTGTGTTCGGCCGCCAGATGCGGTTCGACCTGAGCCAGAGCTTCCCCCTGGTCACCACCAAACGCGTGCACTTCAAGTCCGTCGCCGTGGAGCTTCTCTGGTTCCTCCGCGGGGACACGAACGTGAAATGGATGCAGGACCAGGGTGTCACCATCTGGAACGAATGGGCCGACGCCGACGGCGAACTGGGCCCGGTTTACGGCGTCCAGTGGCGCTCCTGGCCGACCCCCGACGGCGGCCACATCGACCAGATCGCCGAACTTATCGAAAACCTCAAGACCAACCCGGATTCCCGGCGCCACATCGTCTCGGCCTGGAACGTCGCCGAGCTCAAGGACATGGCCCTGCCGCCGTGCCACGCGTTCTTCCAGTTCTACGTGGCCGACGGCAAGCTCTCCTGCCAGCTGTACCAGCGCTCCGCGGACACCTTCCTGGGCGTGCCGTTCAACATCGCCTCCTACGCCCTGCTGACCTGCATGGTCGCCCAGCAGACCGGCCTGGAACCCGGCGAATTCGTCTGGACCGGTGGCGACGTGCACATCTACGACAACCACATGGACCAGGTCCTCAAACAGCTCACCCGCACCCCCTACGAGTACCCGCAGCTCAAGATCAACCGCAAGCCGGACTCCATCTTCGACTACACCCTCGATGACTTCGAAGTGGTCGGCTACCAGCACCACCCGACGATTAAGGCCCCGATAGCCGTATGAGCGACGACAACATGCAGGGCGCCCAGCCCGCCGACTTTCCCGACAGGCTGGCCGCCCTCACCGGCCTCGGCCTTGTCTGGGCCCAAACCAGCACCGGTGTCATCGGCAAGGACGGCGGCATGCCGTGGCACCTTCCGGAGGACATGGCGCACTTCGCCCGCCTCACGACAGGCCACCCGGTGATCATGGGCCGCAAGACCTGGGAGTCCTTTCCCGACAAATACCGTCCCCTGCCCGGGCGGACGAACATTGTCATCACCCGCCAGGAAGGCTGGGGTGCGACTCCGGCGGCCGACGGCGCCACCGCGGTCAGGTCCCTGGACGACGCGCTCCTCGAGTCCCAGTTCGCGCCGGGCAACGACATGGTCTGGATCATCGGCGGCGGCAACATCTTCGCGCAGTCCATGGACCTCGCCGACGTCGCCGTCATCACCACGATCGACACCACCACGGAGGGCGACACGTTCGCCCCGGACCTCGGGTACGACTGGACCATGAACGGGAGCCTGCCGGCCGACGGCTGGGAGACCTCCGCCAACGGCACCCGCTACCGCATCAACGTGTGGCGCCGGACGGAAGGCTAAGGAAATGCTGACAAAACCCGAACTTCTTTTTGTCCTTGGCTACATGCTGCTTCCGCTGCTGGCGCTGCTGTCCGCGATCGTGGGGCTGACCATGATCCTGGGTGGCGACAAGATCGTGGGCGCGATCGTGCTCGTGGTGGTCACCCAGGCTTTTGCCTTCGGGGCGTTCTTCGTCCTCCGGAGGCGGAAACACGTCCTGCTCCCGGAGCCCGACGGCGAGTAGCGGCTGCGCCCCGGCGCCGGGGCCCGCATGGGGAGATCACCCCATCGCCGCGGAGAGCGGTTCCGGTTACATTGGTCCCGGTTGGATACGTACGCCGGCATGCACCGGGTCCCGGCCATAGCCGGTTAGGCTGATGCACGTATAGGGGGAGCCACTATGGCAGGAAACTTGTGGGGCGCCGACGTCGCCCAGTTGCGCACACTCGCACAACAGTTTGGCAAGACGTCCGAGACGCTGCTGCAGCAGTCGACCACCCTGACGTCGGCCATCAACGGCACCACGTCCTGGAAGGGAGCCGACGGCGCCCGCTTCACCTCCGACTGGAACGGCAGCCACCGTGCCCTGATCCAGAAGACCGCCTTTGCCCTCAAGGAAGAGTCCAAGCGACTGCTGACCCACGCCGAACAGCAGGAGAAGGCCAGCAACACGGCCGCCGGGGCAGGCGCCGGAATCTCCGGCATTACCGCCGGGGCCGGTACTGCCGGCAATCCCTGGGGACCGGACTGGCTGGCAAAGGGTTCACCGTTCAGGGACGCATGGGGCCTCCGGGGCCTGTCGAAAGCAGCCCTTGACCTTCCCAAGAATGTTTTCGGTTTGGCCACGATGGCCTCCAAGGGCCTCGACAACTTTACCGACGCCGCCCGCTGGGCCAAGCTCCCCGCCACCAGCGTCACCTACAACCTTCTGGATTCGGGCACAGACCTTATCGGGCTCAAGAATCTCCAGAAATACATCCCGGCGCTCAACCAGTTCGGTGGCGTTTTCAAAGAGAGCGCATGGCTGTTCAAAGGCCAGGGCTCGGTCCTTGAGAGCCTGGGCAAGGGCGGCCTCGGCCGTGGTCTGGGCTGGGCCGGCGTGGGCCTGAACGGACTAGACGCCGCCAGATACATTTCAGAGGGCAAAACAGGAGATGCCATCTGGTCCGGAGGCAAGGCGGCCCTCGGCGTTGCGTGTTTCCTGCCCCCGCCAGTTGGGACCGTCTGTACCGTGGCCAGCGCGGCGATAGCGATCTACGAGATCCCTGCGGTCAAGGAATTCGTAAACGGCGCTGCAAGCAATGTCGCGGATACCGTGGCCAGCGCGGTGAAGGATCCCGGCAAATTCGTCGAAGACACCGGCAAGAATCTGGCCGACCTCGGCAAGGGCGCCGCCAGCTTCCTTGGCTTCGGATAAATTCAATTGAAGGGTAACTTCGTGACAACCAGCATCGAATCCACCGAATCGCCGGATACGGCAGTCGGCTTCGGCTTTGCCGAAATCGCCTACCTGATCCGGAGGTTCGACACCGACGCCGCAAGGAAATCTGCTCAGGTACTGCGGCTTGAAGAGGAAGTCCAGTCCGATCCGATCTGCATCGCCGGAGGATCCTCGCTTCTGGGCCGCGGCTTTGCCAGCGTCGACGACGACCTTGAACTGGAAGGCCCGGCAGCACCCACCGCGTACGCCCTGTCGCGGGCGGACCGCTGGACCGAAATGAGTCTGGTCGACGGTGAACAGACAGATACCGTCGTGCACGTGGAGTCCGACAAGGTATCACTGCTGATGCAGCCCCGAACCCTCAGCACGTGGTTCGTCTTTGCCCAGGACCCCGAGATTGACGGTGCGGACGCCGAGCTGTCCATCATCGAAGAACACACCCGAACCCACCCCGCGGGCACAGCGTTCATCCGCGTCAAGTCGATCTCCGGCGAAGACCACCTCCTCATCCGCCCGGACAGGGGCGGCTGGGCGGTCGCCAAAGTTGTCGATCCCTCAACGGACGTCGAGGAAACAACGGGGCTGGACACCGCGGGACTGCTCGCCCGGATTCGGGAAACCAGAGGGGCCGCATCATGAGCGACGCTTCGGAGAAGGAACGCCCGTCCCGGCGCAAGGGCTACTACAAGCGCCAGATCGAGCTGGAAGCCGCGAAGCAGGGACTCACGGTTGAGGAATACGGCGTCTACAAAGGCTCAGTGGGGAGTGCCATCGAGCCGATCAATTCGGCCGGGGGCCTGTTGTTCCTCGCCCTCCTGATCTCGCTGTTCTCCAGCGTGGTTGTTGTAGGCGGCATCAAGATCCTCATCGACGACGAGGTGACGAGCTGGGTGGAATTGATCGTCGCCTTCGCCATCGTCCTGTTCGTCGTGCCCACGTCATGGGCGTATTACCTGAAGGAACGCAAGGCCGTCCGCCTTCGACGGGCCAGCGGCAAGACACTTCAGCCCCCCACCCGCCGTTCAACCATCCGGGACTAGACCCCGTCCGTTGAGTAGCCCGCCCGCAACCTCCCCCGGCCTGTTGAGTAACAGCGGTGACGTAACCGACTGCGTCCGTGGGCCGGCAAAGTCTAAACTGGGTCAATGACTACAGCAGCTACTCCGTCCGTTGGACTGGTCGGTTGGCGTGGCATGGTCGGTTCCGTCCTGATGCAGCGCATGCAGGACGAGGGCGACTTCGCCACCATCAACCCGGTATTTTTCTCCACCTCCAACGCGGGAGGTGCTGCCCCGGCGTTCGCTGACGGGGCCGGCAAGCTCGAGGACGCGTTCGACGTCGAGACGCTCGCGAAGCTGCCGATCATCGTGACCGCCCAGGGCGGCGACTACACCAAGAAGGTCCACGGCGAACTGCGCAGCCGCGGCTGGGACGGCCTCTGGATCGACGCCGCATCCACCCTGCGGATGAACGACGATTCGATCATTGTGCTGGACCCGATCAACCGCGACGTGATCGACAAGGGCCTTGCCAACGGCACCAAGGATTTCATTGGCGGCAACTGCACCGTCTCCTGCATGCTGATGGGCCTCGGCGGGCTGTTCAAGAACGGCCTCGTCGAATGGGGCACGTCCATGACCTACCAGGCTGCCTCCGGCGGCGGCGCCCGGCACATGCGCGAACTGCTGAGCCAGTTCGGTACGCTTAACGCCCAGGTCAGCCCGGAACTGGACGACCCGGCGTCGGCCATCCTGGAGATCGACCGCAAAGTCCTGGCCCACCAGCGCACCGACATCGACGCCACCCAGTTCGGCGTGCCACTGGCCGGATCGCTGATCCCCTGGATCGACGCGGACCTCGGCAACGGCCAGTCCAAGGAAGAGTGGAAGGCCGGGGTGGAGACCAACAAGATCCTCGGCACCTCCGGCGATGAGCACATCATCATGGACGGGCTGTGCATCCGGATCGGCGCCATGCGGTCCCACTCCCAGGCGCTCACGCTCAAGCTCCGCGAAGACCTCTCCGTCGCTGAGATCGAGAAGCTCCTGGACGCGGACAACGAGTGGGCCACAGTGGTGCCCAACACCAAGGAGGCCTCCATGCAGAACCTCACGCCGGTGGCAGCCTCCGGCACCCTGGATATCCCGGTGGGCCGCATCCGGAAGCTGGAAATGGGGCCGCAGTACATCAGCGCCTTCACCGTGGGCGACCAGCTCCTGTGGGGCGCGGCCGAACCGCTGCGCCGGATGCTCAACATCGCGACCGGCACCCTGTAGGACCTCTGCAGCATCCTCACCGGACGCCGAAGCCCCGGTTCAGGTGCCAAGGAATCTCCGGTACTTCGCGGCCTGCAGCTCAAAGGACCTTTGGGCGGCAGGCCGCAATCCGTTGACGTCGTCGAACGGCTCAGGCACGGCCACCGCGCCCCCGCTGCGGGACACGTCCCAGGTGCCGACGATCCGGCCGCCGGCAACAATCGTTCTCCGGAAGACCCCGTTGCCGCCCGGCACGATCCTGTTCGCATGTTCCGGCGGCAGCACGATCGACCGGTCCGTGTAGCCGAGCAGGAACTCATCGAATCCCGGCAGCGCAAGGACCAGCCGCCCGGCGGGGACGCCTTCGTCCAGCAGCGCCGCCGCCTCCGGGGAGAGCCAGTAGCTGGTCCGCTCGAACTCCAGTTCCACCACCTGGTCCTTCACCCGGCCAAGGGCCGCGCGGACCTCCGTCAGGGGGATGCCGGACCACCAGGCAAAATCACGCTCGGTGGCGGGCCCGTGGCTGCGCAGGTACCGCAGCAGCCACTCCGCGGTCCCCTCCGCACGGTCCAGCATCCGCGACTCCGTGATCCAGTCGTCGAAGGCCACCACCAGCTGCTGGTTGCCGGCCAGCGGACCCTGCACCAGCCAACCCCGCTGGCACATCATCCCCAGCAGATGGATGCCGCGCTGGCCGGCCGTGGACTGGCCGGACCGTTCGAAGGCCTGGAACAACTCCGCCCGGCTGGCCGCTGCACCGCCGGACACCAGCTCCAGCGCGGCGCCCGCTGCAGCGTCGACGTCCCGGGCCGAGATATCGAGCTCCCGGTGGCGCCCGGCCATCCCCCGGATCAGCCGATCGGAGGTAATGGCCAGCATCCACTTCAGGTCTTCGGGAGCCAGCAGGTGCAAGGTGCCGCGCATCGGCCAGGACCGGACGATCTCCCCCCGGTCCAGGGCGCGGCGGACATCGCCCACCCGGGAACCCGGCACACGCTGTCCGACCGCCCAGAGGACGGACTGCAGGTCCTGCGCCTGCAGGGCGGTCATCCAGCGCACGGCCGCAGGGACGCTGCGGAACCCGGACCCGGCCAGCCCCTGCGAGGCCAACCGCAGCCGGCCAATGATCCCCCGGCTTAACCGGATACGCGCCTTTGCTGTCATGCACCCCATGCTAGGACGCCTGCCGGGCGGTTCCCAGCCGCCTTCCAGCCGGGCTCCCTACCCTTGATGGATGACCTTAAGTGAGATGTGGCCGCTGCTGCGGCCCCTGAGCCGGAGGCTGGCCCTGCTGGGCTGGGCTTCCAGCGCTGCCGGCATGACCGCCGGGCTCACCGTTGCCATTGCCAGCGGCACCCGGCTCTCCCCCACGATGAGTACCCTGCAGCTGGTGTCCATGGTGTCTATGGCCGTGGCGGTGGCCAGTTTTGTGACGGCCGCATCGGTGCAGCCGCGGTCGCCAGTGCGGGACGACGTCGAAGCACCGGACGGCCGCGAACCCGGGGGCCTCCCCGACACCGTGCAAAGCTTCCTGCTCGGCTCTCTGGCGCTCCTGGCAGGGGCGGTCGTCTTCGCCCTCGCCGGTTTCCTGCTCCGCAGCGGGCCCAGCGAACAGTCCGTGGCGTTTTGCCAGGTCTTCTTCCTGGGCGCCGCGGCGTCCGGCTTCACGTTTATGCTCTTCAGCCGGGTCGTCGGACGCCACGGCAGGAACTGAGCGCCGCGTTGGCGGCGGCAAGCGCAGGGCGCTGCAGCACCTTCGGAACCCGTTGATTCCGTGCCTTAGAGCTCCACGCCGATGAGCAGCGGTTCCGGGTGCAGTTCAATCCCGAAGCGTTCGACGACGCCGCGGCGCACCTCGCGCGCGATCGCCAGCAGGTCCGCGGTGCTTGCCCCTCCCCTGTTGGTGATCGCCAGGGTGTGTTTGGTGGACAACGCGGCCCGGCCGCCGGACACACTCTCCGGCTCCAGCCCGAATCCCTTGCCGTAGCCTGCCTGGTCGATCAGCCACGCCGCCGAGAGCTTGGTCAGCCCGTCGGCGCCGCCCGGGTAGCGCGGTGCGTCGTCCGGCAGCCCGGCGGCTACGTCCGCCGGCACGATCGGGTTCGTGAAGAAGGAGCCGGTGGAGTACGTGTCCCGGTCCGCGATGTCCCACACCATGCCCTTGGACGCCCGGAGCCGGAGGACCTCGCGCCGGACATCGTTGGAATAGGCCCGCTGGCCTGCCTCAACGCCCAGGGCGCGGGCGAGCTCTGCGTAGCGGATCGGGGCGCTCATCCGGCCCAGGGGCAGCTGGAACTCAACCGTCAGCACGACGTAGCGCGGCGAGCCGTCGACGGTGGTTTGTTTCAGGATCGAGTCGCGGTAGCCGAACTTCAGCTCCGAGTTGGCGAAGGTCTGCACGGCGTTGCGCTGACGGTCCCAGGTCCGCACGGCGGCGATGGTCTGGGACACGTCCGAGCCGTAGGCACCGACGTTCTGGACCGGGGTGGCGCCCGTGGCGCCCGGGATGCCGGAGAGCGCCTCGATCCCGGACCAGGCGTGGAGCACGGCGTGCTCCACCAGGGCGTCCCAGTTATGGCCGGCCTGGACCACCACGGCGACGCCGCCGCAGGAGTCCTCCGCGTTGACAGTGAAACCCTCCGAGGCGATCTTCAGCACAGTGCCGGGGAACCCGTCGTCGGATACCAGCAGGTTGGAGCCGCCGCCGAGGATCAGCAACGGCTCGCCGGCAGCGTCCGCTGAGCGGACGGCGTCGATGATCGCGGCCTCGGCGCGGGCCTCGATAAAGCTGCCGGCGGGGCCGCCCACGGCGGCGGTGGTCAGGGCGGAGAGCAGTGTCTGGGTCACCCGACCAGCCTAGCTGGGTATGCCCGGACTCCCCTAAGCAGGTCCTTAGCCGACCTTGCGGGCCACCGGCGAGAGCAGGAAGCTGACCACGAGCATCACCATCACGGCCAGCAGGGAGTGCAGGATGCCGACGTGCTCCGCCAGGAGGCCCAGCAGGGGCGGCCCGCAGAGGAACGCGCCGTAGCCGATCGTGGAGACGACGGAGACCCGGGCGGCGGCCTTGAGGGGATCGTCGGCAGCGGCGGACATGCCCACCGGGAAGCCCAGCGAGGCGCCGAGCCCCCAGACCGCGAGGGCCACATAAGCCACCCACGGCACGGGCGCGAAGACGAACAGACCCAGGCCCAGCACGGCAAGGGCCGCACACCAGCGCATCACCGGGACGCGGCCGAAGCGGTCCAGGACCACGGTGCCGGTGAAGCGTCCCACGGTCATGAACGTGACGAAGAGCCCGTAGCCGGCGGCGCCCGCGGCGTCCGACTGGCCGTGGCCGTCGGCGAGCGCCAGGGCCACCCAGTCCCCCGCCGCCCCCTCGGCGAGGGCGAGCCCCAGGACGAGCACCCCCAGCAAGAGCGTCCGGCGGTCCCGCCAGGCCTGCGCAATCTGGCGTTTGCTGTCCAGCGGGGCCTCGGGCCGGTCCGTATCCGGGCTGATGATCGGAATAGGCCCGGTGGAGGGATCCTCGAACGTATCGGGCTTGGCTGGCTTGAAGCGTTGCCCGCCCTCCACCGGGGTGATGTCCGCGCGGAACCACGACGCTGCGGTGGCCACGGAGCCGGCGACCAGCAGACCCACTGCGGCGAAGTGCCAGAAGACGGGTACCCCGGCCCCCGCGGCCCAGGCGCCTGCCCCCGCGCCGGCGACGGTGCCAAGGGAGAACGCTCCATGCAGCCGCGGCATGATGTGCCGGCTGACGGCCCGCTCCACAGCGGCTCCCTCGACGTTGGAAGCCGTGTTCCAGCTCGCCGTGCCGAGGCCGATCACGGCCAGCCCCGCGGCGACGACGAGCGGGCTGGCCAGGACGGAGGTTCCTGCGCCGGCGACGACCAGCCCGGCGCCCACCATGATGCTGCCGATCCGGATGGTCTGCTTGGACCCGAACCGCAGCACGATCAGCCCGGACGCGGAGACCGAGATGAAGGAGCCCAGGGCCATGCACAGAAGCAGGAGCCCGACATTCCCCGGGGTGAGGTCCAGTCCGTCACGGATGGCCGGCAGCCGGGAGACCCAGGTGGCGAAGGCGATGCCGCTGACTGCGTAGGCAACCACGACGGCGTTCCGCCAGTGCGTGACCTCAGCAGCCTGGCCCGTGCGCACGTTCACGGCATCGCCATGCGGCTAGGCCAGCCTGACGACGGCCTGGGCCTTCATCAGCACTTTCTGGCCGGCCGAGGTGACGGTGAGGTCCACGCGGACGGTGCCTGCCTCGGCGTCGAGCGCTCCGATGGCGCCGCTGACCTCAATCACGGCGCCGGCGTCGGCGGTCCCCGTGGTGTCGGACACCGGGACCGGCTTGGTGAAGCGGGTCTGGAAATCGACGACGGCGGCGGGGTCGCCGGCCCAGTCGGTCACGAGCTGGACGGCGGAGCCCATGGTGAACATGCCGTGGGCGATCACACCAGGCAGTCCCACGCTCGTGGCGAAGGCCTCGTTCCAGTGGATCGGATTGAAGTCGCCGGAGGCGCCCGCGTACTTGACGAGGTCCGTGCGGGTGACGTCGATGCTGCGGCTGCCGATGTTCTGGCCGACAGCGAGTTCTGAAAGGGTGGGTGTCATGTCTACTGTCCCTCTCCGCGGACCAGGATGGATGAGGTGGCGGTGGCGACGGCCTCGCGTGCTGCGTCAGCGGCAGTTCCGGCGGCCACAGCGAAGATTTCCGAGCGGGTGGTGATCATGGCTCCGCCGCCCATGGCACGGACGCCGTCGACGTGGAGTTCGGCAACCAGCCGGTCCCCGGCGATGATGGGCCGGTGGTGGATGAACCGCTGGTCCGCGTGGACCACGCGGGAGAAGTCGATGCCGGAGTCCGGGTCCTCGATCAGCTGGGCGTCGGCCCTTTGCGCCACGATGATGGCGAAGGTCGGGGGCGCCACGAGGTCGCTGTGGCCCAGGGCTTTGGCCGCATCCACATCGAAGTGGGCGGGATGGGTGGCTTTGACCGCGCGGGCGAACTCGCGAATTTTCTCGCGGCCCACGTCGTACACCTCTTTGGCAGGGTAGCTGCGCCCCTGCAGATCCGGATTGATAGTCATGGGTTCCAGCCTAGCGCCAGGCCGCCGGCCGCCCGCGCCGATGACATGGGGTTAAACGGGATGCGGTATGATGAAAACATCATTTCATCAATTCACGGCCGGTCTTCGGATTCGCGGGGGCCAGGAAGCACAGGCAGCGATGATTTCGGCAGCACAAACCCCCTTGTACGAGATCAAGGCGAACCTGTTCAAGGCCCTCGCCCACCCGGCGCGGATCCGCGTGCTCGAACTGCTGTCCGCCGCCCCGGATAACGCCGCGCCCGTGAGCTACCTGCTGGCCGAGACGGGCCTCGAAGCGTCCCACCTGTCCCAGCACCTCGCCACGCTGCGCCGGCACGGGGTGGTGACGTCGACCCGCGCCGCCAACACCGTGACCTACCGGCTGGCCCATCCGAAAATCGCCGAGTTGCTGTCCATCGCCCGGACCTTCCTCCTCGACAGCCTGGTCGATTCCAACGACCAGCTCAGACTCGCGCAGGAACTGCCCAATGAACACCTCAAGGATTCCGTTTCATGAGCGCGGCCCTGGCGCATCTCAGTCGGTTCCTGCCGTCCCGGCGTGACTATGACGGGCTGCGCTCGTCCTGGAAAACAGATCTGCTGGCAGGCATCACCGTGGGGATCGTGGCCCTGCCGCTGGCGCTGGCCTTCGGAGTGAGTTCCGGCGTCGGCGCCGAAGCCGGACTCATCACCGCCGTCGTGGCCGGCCTCGTCGCCGCGGTGATGGGCGGCTCGCACGTCCAGGTCTCCGGCCCGACCGGCGCCATGGTCGTTGTGTTGGCACCGGTCGTCGCGGCCCACGGCGTTGGCAGCATCGCCCTGGTGTCGCTGATGGCGGGACTGCTGGTGATCATCCTGGGCATCAGCGGGCTGGGCCGGGCCGTGGCCTTCATCCCGTGGCCGGTGGTGGAGGGCTTCACCCTCGGAATCGCCGCGATCATCTTCCTCCAGCAGGTCCCGATGGCCACCGGCACCGAGGGGATACCGGGCCACAATACCCTCATGGCCGCCTTCGAGAGCGCGTCACAGGCCACCGCGCCCGCCGTTTTCCAGACGCTGGGCGTCGTGGCGGGCGTGGCCGCCGTGATGCTCCTGCTCCCGAAGCTGAACAAGGCCCTGCCGGCGAGCCTGATCGCGGTCCTGCTGGCCACCGTGGCCGCCGAGCTGCTCCAGCTCGAGATTCCCCGGATCGGCGAGCTGCCGCATTCCCTGTCAGCACCGTCGCTGCCGTCCCTTGATCCGGCGACCCTGGGCGGCCTGCTGATGCCGGCGGTCTCCATCGCGATGCTCGCCGCCATCGAATCCCTGCTCTCTGCACGGGTGGCCGCCGGCATGGTGGGCCCTGACGGGAGGCCCTCCGGGGCCTACAGCCCGGACCGGGAGCTGATGGGGCAGGGACTCGCCTCCGTCGCGGCGGGATTCTTCGGCGGCATGCCGGCCACCGGCGCCATCGCCCGGACCGCGGTCAACGTCCGCTCCGGCGCCAAAACCCGGCTCTCCGCGATAGTGCACGCGCTGGTGCTGCTGGCCATCATCTACCTGGCAGCGGGACTGGTCGGGAAGATTCCGCTCGCGGTCCTGGCCGGGATCCTGATGGTGACGGCAACCCGCATGGTCGCCAGGCACACGGTCGGAGCCATCATGCGCTCCACCCGCGCCGACGCCTTCGTGTTCATCCTGACGGCACTCATCACCGTGGCTTTCGACCTGATTGTGGCCATCGAGATCGGGCTTGTCACCGCGGCTCTCTTTACGTTGCGCAAGTTCGCCTCGCTCAGCGGGGTAAAGCGCGAGGAGGTTCCGGGACCGCACGAGGCAGGGGACGAGCACATCGCGATCTTCAGGCTGGACGGGGCCATGTTCTTCGGCGCCGCGGAACGCGTCCTGCAGGAAATCAGCCAGGTCAAGGACATCCAGGTGGCCATCATCAGGCTGTCCCAGGTGCGGATGCTCGACGCCACCGGGGCCCATACGCTCGTGGAGGTCATCTCTGCGCTCGAGCTGCGCGGCGTGACGGTCCTGCTGAAGGGCGTCCAGCCGCAGCACCTTGAGCTCGTGACCAACGTCGGGGTGATCCGCTCGCTGCGGCACCACAAACACCTGTTCACCTCGCTGCCCGAGGCCGTGGCGCACGCCCGCAGCCACGTGCTCCGGAATGCCGCTGCTAACGCTTGAGGTTTTTCCGGATCGTCTGGCCGCGGACCACGATCCCCGCAATGTGCAGGATCAGGCCGAGCCCGATCACGGCGAGGGAGGCCACGGCGAGGTCCTGGTTGCCGGAGGAGTTCCCCACGACGTTCAGGGTGATGCCGATGGCGAGCAGCCCCATCGCGCTGAAAACCAGCACCTTGTAGGTGGTTGACGCGGAGTCCCAGAATTCTTTCAGCACCGTGCCAGTCTACTGGGGACCGCCGGGGCCGCTGTGAGCCGCAACATGCCTGGCGACGCACAAAATGCCCGGCGACGCGGGAATACAGGCGCGTCCGGTATTTCGCGCCTCGCGGGGCAGGCTCCGCGTCAGAACAGCGGCTCCTGGACTGCCGGAACGTCGCTTCCGTGGCCGCCGAGTTCGATGGTCCGCGCCTTCAGCCGGCCAAGGTTGACGACGAACTCAAGGTCGGCGCCGTCCAGCCTGGCCAGCGCAACGCTGCCGCTCAGCGAGTCGATCCGGAACCCGTGGGCACCCGTGCTGAGCTCATGCGGGTAGGCGTGCCGGACGGCCTGCCCGCAGACCGCATCCGACAGTCCCGGCCGCAGCCACCGCTCGTCCACGACCTCGAAGCCCCCGCCCCCGGCACCGGCGAGCAGCCTGCGGACGACCCCTGCCAGCCTGAAGTTCAGGGCATCCAGTTCGACGGCGGGCGCCGGCCCGGTCAGGGCTGCGGCCTTGGCAGCCGAGCGGATCTGCTGCGGGACACCGGCGTCGCGGGTCACCAGGTCCTCGAGGTTCCGGACCACCCGGCCGTCGTCAGCGCGCGCGACGTACCGGGCGACGACGGCGCCCTGCTCCGCGAGCCGCTTCCATTTGCGCAGGTTCGCTGCCGTGCCCACCTTGCTGGCGCCGCTGGCGAAGGTGGCGATGTAGAGCCAGTGCGGCTGCATCAGGTAGGCCCGCAGCCCGGGCGGCACATGTCCGCCGCGGTGGAAATCGTGGATGAGGCGCGAATCGTCCACGACGAAGCAGCGCTCACACTGGCTGCCCTTCACGGCCTGCGCCCGGTCCGGGCAACGGACGTGATCCCGGTCAGCTGGCCCGTGGACCTTGTGGTGCCCGAGACAGGATTTTCCCGCGGCGGCGAGCCGGAAGCCGAGGCGGGTCCCGGCGTCGAGCGCCAGATCGGTGAAGCCGCCGCCCGGGTCCTGCAGGCGCAGGACCGGGCTGCCGCCGTCGGGTATGCCGGCTTCCCCCGGTACGGCATCCCAAAAGACCCCGTGGACCAGATAGCGGGTATCGGTCACGGGGTCTCCTTCAGTGGCGGGTGGCTACAGGGCCGGCTGCACCCCAAAGGCTACCGCGAGCTTCATGATCTTCTCGGCGCGGCCCAGGCGCGGCAGGTCCGAGCCGTCGCGGATGACGCGGCCGCTGGCCTCGAAGTCGGCCATGAAGTCAGTGGCCCAGGCGACGTCGGACGGTGTGGGGCTGATGACCTCGTTGATGACCGGGGTCTGGTCGATCGCGAGGCAGAGCTTGCCGGTCATGCCCATCATCACCGTGATGCCCGTCTGTTCGCGCAGGATCGGGTGGCTGGTGCCGACAGTAGGGCCGTCAATGGGGCCCGGCAGGTTGCCGACGCGGCTGGCCACAACCAGCTTGGCGCGCGGGTAGGCCATGGCCTCCGGGGTGGCTGCCATGCCGGTGTCGCGGCGGAAATCGCCCGACCCGAAGGCCAGCCGGAACGCACCCTGGGCCTTCGCGATGTTGTTGGCTTCCTCGATGCCGACGGCGGACTCGACCAGCGGGATGACCGGCGTCTTGCCATCCATCCGGTGGAAGCTTTCGGTGACCTGGTCGGCGGACTCGGTCTTGGCCAGCATCACGCCGAGCAGGCCCGGCGTGCCGCGGAGGCCGGCGAGGTCGTCGGCCCAGAAGGGGCTCGTGGTGTCGTTGATCCGGACCCAGGCGCTGCCGCCGCCGGTCAGCCAGTCCACGACGTTTCCGCGGGCGGCATCCTTCTGTGAGGGGTCCACCGCGTCTTCGATGTCCAGGATGATCGCGTCCGCGCGGGAGGCGGCCGACTGGTCGAAGAGCTCGGTTTTCATAGCGTTGACCAGCAGCCAGGAGCGTGCGATTTCAGCTGGGATGTTGCCTTGAGGCCGGACGGTCCCGGCAGTGGTGGTGGAGGTCATGTCCCTACGCTATCCGTTCAGGGCTGTCCCCAGCCAAGTTATCCGGCCCTGGAGACCGACCAATACGACCAAAATCACAAGCTACGGGATGTTGCTGCCGCGCGCCGTCACCCAGAGCCGGTACCACTGCGCCCGGGTCAGGCCCGCGGCCACCGCGGCCGCGTCCGCACAGGCGCGGATGCGGTCCGGGTTGGCAGTGCCGATCACGGGGGCGATCCGGGCCGGGTGCCTCATCAGCCAGCCCAGCAGGATCGATTCCCCGGTGGTCTTTTTCTCCGCCGCCAGCTGCGCCACGAGCCCCGCGGTCGCCTCTTCCGCGGCGGACGGCGTTGCGGCGGGCGCCCCGGTGTAGAGGCCCCGCGCCAGGGAGCCGTAGGCCTGCAGGGTGATTCCGTGCCGGACGCAGTGCTCCACGGTGCCGTGCGGGAAGCTGTAGTCCGTTCCCTCGGCATGGTTGACCAGCACCGTGCTCTCCAGCCAGGCGCGTTTGAGCAGGCTCATCTCCAGCTGGTTGGCGACCACCGGGGTCTCCAGCCGGTCCTGCAGCACTTCAATCTGCGATCCGGACATGTTGGACACGCCCAACGCCCTGACCTTGCCCTCCGCCATGAGCTGCCCGACGGCGGAGGCCACCTCAGCAGGGTCCATCAGCGGATCGGGGCGGTGGAGCATCAGGACGTCCACATAGTCCGTGCGGAGCCGGGCCAGGCTTTCGTTGACTCTCGTCAGGATGCCGTCCCGGCTCAGGTCGTAGTGGGTCTCCAGGCCCTGTTCGTTGAGCCGGATGCCGCACTTGGTCTGCAGCCGGATCCGGTCCCGCAGCCCCGGCGTCTGTGCCAGCACCTCGCCGAACACCGCTTCGGACTTGCCGCCGCGGTAGATGTCGGCGTGGTCGAACAGGGTGATGCCAACCTCGAGGGCAGCGTCGACCGCGGCCGCCGCCTCGTCCACGTGGGCGGACGAGTGCGGCTCCGGTGACCAGCTGCCGCCCAGGCCCATGCAGCCGTAAATCAGTTCCTGGACGGGCTGTTCGGCCGGCTCCCCTCCGGGCGTGGAGCTCACCGCAGCCAGACGGTGGTGCTGCCCGGCAGGAGGTTCCCGTCGAGCGGTCCGCTGCTGAGCAGTACCGTTCCTGCCGGCAGCTCAACGGGTTCGTCACCGAAGTTCGTCAGGGTCTGCCAGCCGCCGGGGCGGCTGAAGTGCAGGACGTGGGCGTTGCCGGATTCCAGCCATTGCAGTTCTTCCGAGGTCTGCAGTTCGCGGCGCAGCTTCAAGGCCTGGCGGTAGAACTCGAGGGTGGAACCCTTCACGCCGTCCTCGGCTGCGACGGCGTAGCGGCTGAACCACGCCGGCTGCGGCAGGTGCGCTCCGCCGTCGCCGAATCCAAAGGAGGTTCCTTCGGCGGCCCACGGCAGCGGCACGCGGCAGCCGTCCCGGCCGATCTCGACGCCCTTGTTGCGGAAGAAAGTGGGGTCTTGGCGCTCCGAGTCGGGGATGTCCGCGACCTCCTGCAGTCCAAGCTCCTCCCCTTGGTACAGGTATGCGGATCCCGGGAGCGCCAGCATCAGCTGGGTGGCCGCACGGGCGCGCCGCAGTCCGAGCTCGACGTCCAGCTCCTCGGCCGGGGCGCCGGCCAGCAGCCAGCCCTTGCCGTCCTGGCCCTTGGCGTGTTTGCCGCCGCCCTTGGGCAGGCCGTAGCGGGTGGCGTGGCGGACGACGTCGTGGTTGGAGAACACCCAGGTGGAGGAGGCGCCGGATTCGGTGGCTTCGGCGAGGTTGCGGGTGATGATCTCGTGGAATTCGCCGGCGTCGAAGTCGGCCTGGAGCAGGTCGAAGTTGAACGCCTGGCCCAGGCCCTGGGGGCTCGCGTAGCGGCCGCGGCGGCTGGCGTGCACCCAGGCTTCGGCGACGGCGGTGCGCGGCGGATTGTATTCGTTGAAGACCTCGCGCCACTCGACGTAGATCTCGTGGACCTCGTCACGGTCCCAGAAAGGGTGCGAGCCGTCGTCGAAACCGTCGGTGCCGCTGTTGGCCTCGCTCAGCTCGACCTTGGACAGCAGTGGTTCAGTGAGGTCCTTGGTCAGGGCGTGCGCCACATCGACCCGGAAGCCGTCGACGCCGCGGTCGGACCAGAAGCGCAGGGTCTTGAGGAAGTCGTCGCGGATTTCGCGGTTGGACCAGTTCAGGTCCGGCTGCTCCTTGGCGAAGATGTGCATGTACCACTGGCCGGGAGTGCCGTCGGGTTCGGTAATGCGCTCCCAGGCCGGGCCGCCGAAGACGGATTCCCAGTCCGACGGCGGGATCTCGCCGTTTTGCCCAAGCCCATCCCGGAAGATGTAGCGTTCCCGGGCGTCGGAGCCGCGGGGGGAAGCGAGGGCTTCCCGGAACCAGGCGTGGCGGTTCGAGGAGTGGTTGGGGACGATATCGGCGATCAGCTTGATGCCGGCGGCGTGCAGGGCTGCGGACATCTCATCGAAGTCCTCCAGCGTGCCGAGCTTGGGATCGACGTCGCGGTAGTCGTCGACGTCATAGCCGCCGTCGGCAAGAGCCGAGGGGTAGAACGGGGAGAGCCAGACGGCGTCGATCCCGAGTTCTTTCAGGTAGGGCACCTTGGCCGTGATGCCCTTGAGGTCGCCCAGGCCGTCACCGTTGGAGTCGGAGAAGCTGCGCGGGTAGATCTGGTACACAGACGCCTGCCGCCACCAGTTGGGGTCGGCAGCGGGATCGGAACCGGACAGGGTTGCCAGCGTGGCGGTGTTGGACAAGAGGTAATCCTTCGGGGCTCGGAACAGGCTTCTGATAATTTAGATAGAAGCTAAATATATTTCCGGATCAATTATGGGTCCGGACTTACGGGGAGGTCAAGATTTTGATGCCGCAGGCAGCCGCCGCCACGCCCCAGCTGCTGCGCCGGGTGAACGCCCAGGCGGTGCTGTCTGCAATCCGGAACACGGAGGTGGCCACCGGGACCGAGCTCATGGCCCGGACCGGACTGACCCGGGCGTCCGTTATCGCTGTCTGCGAGGACCTGATCCGGCGCGGCTGGATCCGGGAACTGGGCGCCCGCGACGAGGAACAGCCCGGGAGCCCCCGCAAAGGACGTCCCGCCCGGCGCTTCGAGCTCAACAGCGGGGCCGGGTTCGTGCTCGGCCTCGACATCGGCGCCGCCACCACCACCGCGGCCGTCGCGGACCTCCGCGGGACCGTCGTCGGACGCTCCAGCGGGAGCTTCCGGGCCGTCGACATCCCCGCGGAGGAGCGGATCGACGTCGTCGACCGGGCCTGCCGGCAGGCGCTGGCGGCCGCCGGGACCAGCCCGAAGAGGGTCCTGGCCGTGGGCGCGGGCATCGCGGCCCCGGTGGACCGCGACGGCAAGGTGCTGGTGAGCCAGCATTTCTGGAGCCTGTTCGACGTCGGGCTCCGCTCGGCGCTGCAGGACCTGCACGGCTGGACGGTGCTGCTGGAGAACGACGCGAACCTGGCCGCCCTGGGCGAACGCTGGCGCGGCTCCGGCACGGGGGTGGACGACCTCGTGGTACTGCTGGCCGGCGAACGGCTGGGCGCCGGTGTGATGGAGTCCGGCCGGCTGCTGCACGGCTACGGCGGCGGCGCCGGCGAAATGGGCTTCCTGGACATGGTGGAGGGCGTGGGTTCCAGCGACGGCATTGCGAGCCTGGCCCGGCAGTGGCAGGCGGCGGACGGAGGCCCCGCGGCCGGCGGCGAGGCAAGCGCCCGGCGCGTCTTCGAGGATGCCGCTGCCGGGGATCCCGCAGCGCTGGCTATCCTGGACCGGATTTCGGAGCGGATGGCCCGGGTCATCGCCTCCGTGGCCAGCTTCATCAACCCGGAACAGGTGGTCATCGGCGGCGCTGTGGCTGAATCCGCGGGGGCCCTGCTGCCGCGGATCACCGCATTGCTCCCCCGCTTCACGGCCACTCCCCCGCTCGTGACGGTCTCGCCCCTGGGCGCCTCGATTGTCACAGTCGGCGCCGTCCGGCACGCGCTGGACTACGTCGAGGCGAACGCGCTGGAGCTGATGCTGGGGCAGTAGGGACAGCGCACATTGGTGGGACGGGCTGACTTTGCTCAAGATTAGGCAACGATTCGCTACCTAAGACGAAAGTTTGTTGCAGGTTGCCGGTTCTGACGGCGAGCCATCCGTAGACTGACCTCACTTCCCGGTCTCCCGGCCGTCTCGCTGAGTGTTCAGTGGGGCGGCGGTCTCATGAAAGACACCACGTGAATTCAATACGGAAGACGACAGCGCTTCTGGCGGCGCTTGTCGTCACTCTTGCCTCGCTCACCGCCGTGCCGCTCTCGCCTGCGCTCGCCGAGCCGGCGCCGGCACCGACAGTTGCTTCGTCGGCGGCGCCCGAGCCCGCGTCGGCCTCGAGTCCTGCGCCGACGGCGGCCACGTCGCCAGAGGGCGCAACTGCGCCCCTGCCAACAACTTCACCGACTGTTGTACCCACGGATTCCCTGGCAACGGTCGAGTCAGGGACCCTGGTGTCTCCGGAACCCCTCTTCACGGAAGTTATCGGTGGCAGCAATCCCGCAACCAGTGAGTCGGTCGATATCACTGCAACGCAGGAAAGAAAGGGCGCTGAATCGCCCCACGCGACCACCGAGGCGTACTCTCTTGCTCGGAGCGGTGACATCAAGGTCAAGCTGGTGATGGTCCAGCTGGCCGACCGGCAAGCGACCATCCCGGAAGCGGACGCCCGGGCGGCTATCACGACCAGCAGCAACTACTGGCAGGCCATGTCGAATGGCAGGCTGTCCATGAGCGTCGCCAGTGTCGAAAACAGGTCGAGCAAGGCAACCTCCACACAGAGCTATTCATCAATGATGAACACGATCGCGGCCGAAATCGGCTGGGTCCCCAGTTCTTACACGGCACTTGTGGTTTTCGTGTCGACTCCCACGTTGTCCGATGGGGCGTTCGGCGCGGGCTGGAGCTACAACGGAACCAGCGGACGCGTCCTCATGCCGCTCCCGGCAACACTGACCAGGAGCGTACTGACTCACGAATTCGGGCACGTCCTCGGCCTGATGCACGCCAACCGCCTCCGGTGTGCGGACGGAGCCGTGGACACCGCCAGCAACGCCGACGGATCGTTCGCCAACGGCACGTGCAGCATCGAGGAATACAAGGACAACCTTGACCTGATGGGCGTCTCTCAGACTAGCCAACCGGTGATCAGCTCGCCCACTTATGAATTCGGCGGCTTCGGCTCCGGCAACGAGGTCAGAAACCTCGGCACGGCAGTGGGCAAGAACTCCTACCAATTGAAGGCGTGGGGAAGCGCGGACGACTACCGTGCCGTCAAGTTCTCAGACCCCGTTAGCGGCGAGGTGTATTACCTTGAGTTGCGCCTGCCTGTGGGCAATGATGCGGCTACGGCCCTCAGCGGCAACCGCGGAGTCAAAATTGTCCAAGCATTCGGCGCTGGCTCCCTCGCCCTGCAGCCAAGTACCACGACGTTCAACGGCTATTACAGCTACAACCAGGCATGGCAAGCAGGCCAGACGTTCACCACCCATGCAGGCACGCGCGTGACCATAGACTGGATTTCCGATACCGCCGCCGGCGTGACAGTCAACGCGATTCCGGTTCCCACCGGCAACTTTGACAGCCTGGACATGATCCTCTCGGACGGCAAGACCTCGCTGCGGGTGACAGGCTGGGCCGTCGACAGGGCCGAGCCCGCAAAGTCCACCGAGGCACACGTCTACATCACTTCTCCCAACGGGGTTCGAACGGGCTATGCAGTGCTCGCAGCGGGTGCCCGCCCTGACGTTCAATCGACGTACGGTCTGGGACAGAACCATGGATTCGACCAGTCATTCGGGGTGACTGCACCGGGATCTTACGGTGTCTGTGTCTATGCCATCGGTATTTACGCCAGCCCACAAGTCGGTTGCAAGGACATTGAGGTTCCGGGACCGCCACCGCCGGTCGGCTTCCAGGATGGCGTCAGTGTCAGCAAAACAGCAAACGGGGCCGCACTGACCGTGTCCGGCTGGACAGTGGACAAGGGGACACCCTCCGCTTCAATCCCCGCCCACATCTACGTGACCTACCCCGACGGCACAAACCTCGGCTACCCGTTCACCGCCGACACACCACGACCGGACGTCAACCAGTACCTCGGCGTCACCGGCAACCACGGATTCACAGCCTCGCTGCCCATCACCAAACCCGGTACCTACCGAATCTGCTCCTACGGTATCGCCGTCAGCCCCATGTCCTACGGCAACAGCCTGCTCGGATGCACCAATACTGATGTAGCTGGCGCAGCGTCCCCGGCCGGCTTCCAGGACGGCGTCACTGTCAGCAAAACAGCAAACGGGGCCGCACTGACCGTGTCCGGCTGGACAGTGGACAAGGGAACGCCCTCCGCTTCAATCCCCGCCCACATCTACGTGACGTACCCCGACGGCACAAACCTCGGCTACCCGTTCACCGCCGACACACCACGACCGGACGTCAACCAGTACCTCGGCGTCACCGGCAACCACGGATTCACAGCCTCGCTGCCCATCACCAAACCCGGTACCTACCGAATCTGCTCCTACGGTATCGCCGTCAGCCCCATGTCCTACGGCAACAGCCTGCTCGGATGCACCACGAAGGACGTAGTGGTAGCCCCAGCCCCGGTCGGCTTCCAGGACGGCGTCACTGTCAGCAAAACAGCAAACGGGGCCGCACTGACCGTGTCCGGCTGGACAGTGGACAAGGGGACACCCTCCGCTTCAATCCCCGCCCACATCTACGTGACCTACCCCGACGGCACAAACCTCGGCTACCCGTTCACCGCCGACAACCCGCGCCCCGACGTCAACCAGTACCTCGGCGTCACCGGCAACCACGGATTCACAGCCTCGCTGCCCATCACCAAACCCGGTACCTACCGAATCTGCTCCTACGGTATCGCCGTCAGCCCCATGTCCTACGGCAACAGCCTGCTCGGATGCACCACGAAGGACGTAGTGGTAGCCCCAGCCCCGGTCGGCTTCCAGGACGGCGTCACTGTCAGCAAAACAGCAAGCGGGGCCGCACTGACCGTGTCCGGCTGGACAGTGGACAAGGGAACGCCCTCCGCTTCAATCCCCGCCCATATCTACGTGACCTACCCCGACGGCACAAACCTCGGCTACCCGTTCACCGCCGACAACCCGCGCCCGGACGTCAACCAGTACCTCGGCGTCACCGGCAACCACGGATTCACAGCCTCGCTGCCCATCACCAAACCCGGTACCTACCGAATCTGCTCCTACGGTATCGCCGTCAGCCCCATGTCCTACGGCAACAGCCTGCTCGGATGCACCACGGCCGCCTATTGAACCTCGTTGTGCGCAGGGCCTCCCACGCAAACTGTTATCTCACAGTGAGCCGTATCCGGGTGCACGTCCGAAGCCTGCGCCAGGCACAGGCCGCCTGGGTTGCCCGGCTTCCGCGGCTACCCGTAGAGCGGGTCGAGGCGAATGCTCTGGAGCTTGAGCTGGGCCGGTAGGGACAGCGGTTACCCCGGCGGGCTACTCCGGCATGATCATGGTGCGCAGGTCCAGCTGCCGGAGGACCCGGTCCGCGACCTCGGGGTCCACACCGGGCTCGTTGCGGGCCGCGACGAGTTCCTGGCGGGCCGCATCGAGCGCGATCGTCTGCACGGCAATCGCCAGCTCGCGTCCGCGCTTGCGCATCTCCCCAACGCTTTCGTTGCGGATGCTGCCATCGAGCAGTTCGGCGTGCAGCCGGGTCATTTTCTCCTTGACCAGCGCCACCTTCTCCGCCGGCAGCTCTTTCATCAGCTCGTGCGCCTTCAGCGCCGCGATGGCCGCCTCCTGTGCCCGCCCGGCGAGAACCCGCGCGGCGTCGCGCTCTTCCGAACCGTCGCCGGAAGCCTTCAGTATCCGCATCAGCCACGGCAGCGTCAGCCCCGGCAGCACCAGGGTGGCCAGCAGGACCGCGCAGGCGATGACGATGAGCTGGCTTCGGGCCGGGAACGGACTCCCGTCGGCCAGGGTAAGCGGGAGCGCCAGAGCGAGCGCCAGGGTGGCGAGCCCCCGCATGCCGCACCAGGTGAGGATGAGGACTTCCTTGGCGGAGTTGGGCCGCAGGGAATCCTTTGTGCTGCGCGCCAGGACGGACATCATCGCCAGCCACGCAAACCGGACAGCAAACACCAGCACGCACACCACCACGGCGTTGCCGATCATGCCGACAATTCCGTTGCCTTCGTCGCGGATGACCTGCCGAACTTCCAGCCCCACCAGGCCGAACGCCAGACCCGTGACCAACAGTTCCACCACGTCCCAGAAGGCGGTGCGGGTCACCCGCTCGGCGGCGTCCTGCGGCCGGGCGTGGCGCTGAATCTCCAAGGCCGTGACGACGACAGCAATCACACCCGAGGCGTGCACCTCCTCGGCCAGGATGTAGGCCGCGAACGGCACCACGAGGGTGACGGCGCTGCGGGCCACCATAGCCTGCACCAGCCTGGTGATGAGGCTGGTGAGCCAGCCCATGCCGATTCCCACGGCCACCGCGATCACCGCGCCAAGCACAAACTGCAGGACGACGTCGGCCGAGACTTCAGTGCCGGACACGGTCGCGGCGACAGCAGTCTGGAAGATGACGATGGCGGCGGCGTCGTTGAACAGGCCCTCGCTTTGCAGCACCGTGATGAGCCGCCGGGGCATGTGCACCCGCCCCGCGATGGACTCCACGGCCACCGGGTCCGGCGGCGCCACCATCGCGCCCAGGGCGATCGCCGCGGGAATTCCGATGCCCGGGATCAGGACCCAGGCCGCTCCTGCCACCACCGCGGTCGAAACCACCACGAGGGCCACCGCGAGCATCAGCAGCGTACGCCACCGGACCCTGAAAACGGCCCACGAACTGCGTTGGGCCGTGGCAAAGAGCAATGGCGGCAGGAAGATGGGCAGGATCAGGTCCGGTGAGATGGCGATGTCCGGAAATCCAGGAATGAAGGTCAGCGAGGCCGCCAGGATCAGCATGAGGACCGGAAACGGCAGCCGCAGCCGGTCCCCGACGCCGACGGCCACCACAGTGGCCAGCAGGAGTCCGATGATGATTGCCAACTGGTCCATAGCCCCACTTCCCCGGGAGTGCTTCGGGTCAACCCGCTGCGTCGGATGAGCGGGCCGCCCCCCACCACTTTATCGGCCCATGGTGGATGGCCCTGCCAGGCCCCGGTCAGCGGCCTGCTGGGCTAGCTCACGGGTTCCAGGGCGGCCGCGATGGGCAGGTCCCCATCCCGGAATTCGATGGTGCGCCCGGCGGTTGAGGGCAGGCCCAGTACTGCCGCGGCGACGAGTGCCACGTTGGCGCGGGCCGTTTCCCGGCCTCCGGAGTCGTCGGCTGGGTTGACGTCGATCAGGCCGTTGCCGGGCCCGTCGGTGAGCGCTCCAGGTCCCAGGATGGTCCAGTCCAGGTCCGTTCCGCGCAGGTAGGAGTCCGCGGCGGCCTTGGCCTCGGCATACGCGAAGAAGCTGCTGTCCTCGGGGACGCCGTGGTCCGGTCCGGCGCCAAGGTAGGACACCATGACGTACCGCCCGACGCCGGCCGCCGCGGCCGCATCCATCGACCGGATGGCGGCGTCCCGGTCCACCGTGTAGGTCCGCTCGGGGCTTCCGCCGCCGGCGCCGGCCGACCAGACCACGGCGTCGTGGTTCCGCAGCGCCCCGGCGATCTCCGCGGTCGTCGAATGTTCAACGTCCAGGACAACAGGAGTGGCGCCCGTTGCCGCGACGTCTGTCCCGTGGTCGGGGTTGCGGATGAAGGACGTTACGTCCGTTCCCTCTGCGGAAAGATTGCGGGACAGTTCCAGAGCCACTTTGCCGTGGCCGCCAATGATTGCGATTCGCGTCATGGACCCATTCTGTCCCATAACCCCGCACCTGCCACCGATGCGCTATCACTTTTCGCGGCCAAACGGCCCGTTTAAGCACCAAGAGTGATAGCGCAAAGTGGTTAAAACAAAAGGACCCTGCGGCCGTGGCCTGCAGGGTCATTCTGTAGCGGCGGGGAGGCTCGATCTCCCGACCTCACGATTATGAGTCGTGCGCTCTAACCAACTGAGCTACGCCGCCATAAATGAGGAAAACCTGCGCTAAGCCGGTCAAAAACCGCCTTGACACAGGCCCTCATTCAGAGCCCCCCACCGGAATCGATCCGGTGACCTCGTTCTTACCAAGAACGCGCTCTACCACTGAGCTAGGGGGGCAACGAGTAAATACTCTACCGGAAGATTCCCCTCCCAACAAATCGATGTCGAGGCGGCCCTGAAAGCGTCAAAATCGGCGGAAATCCGGGGTGGATGGGGCCCTGCGGCCAGCCAGACAGCGACCCGCGCCAGCACGGGATGCCGGCATGTGACCAAGGGAACTTAACGAAGAACGGGCCGGCTCAAGAGCCGGCCCGTTCTCAGGGTGAATCAGTGCTTAGCAGCTGCTGGTTACCACTTGGTGCGGGGCTTGAAGCCGCCCTCGGTGCGCGGCTTGCGGGCCGCGTCGGTGCCGACGCCACGCTCGTTGCGGTCGCTGAAGGAGCGTCCGCCACGGTCAGCGGAGGACCGCTCGCCGTCGGTCTTGCGGAATTCGCGCTTGAAGCCGCCGTTGCCCTTGAAGTTGCCGCCACGGTCGCCGCCGCCGGAGTAACCGCCACGGTCGCCGCCGCGGCTGCCGCCCTGGTAGCCGCCACGGTCGCTCGCGGGCGAACGGCCGTTGTCCAGCTCGAGGTGGATCAGCTCGCCGCCGATGCGGGTGCGGGACAGCGCCTTCAGCTGGTCGGCGCTGAGGTCCGCCGGGAGCTCCACGAGGGAGTGGTCCGCACGGATGTCAATGCCGCCGATCTGGGCCGAGGAGATGCCGCCTTCGTTGGCAATGGCGCCAACGATGGAACCCGGCATAACGCGCTGACGGCGTCCGACGGCGATCCGGTAGGTGGCATTGCCCTCGGTCAGGGTGCGGGTCGGGCCGCGTGAGCCGAAGCCGTCCTTGGACCGCTCGCGCTTCTGGAACTCAGGAGCGGCAGGCAGTTCCTTGACCAGGAGCGGCTGGCCGCCCTGGGCCATGACGGCCAGTGCAGCAGCGATCTCCGACGCCGGAACGTTGTGCTCTTCTTCGTAGGAGGAGATCAGGTCGCGGAATGCGGCGACGTCCTCGGACGCAAGCGTCTCCGTGATCTTCTCGGCAAACTTGCCCAGGCGCAGGGTGTTGACCGATTCCGCGGTCGGCAGGTGCATCTGCTCGACCGGCTGGCGGGTCGCCTTTTCGATGGAACGCAGCAGGTATTTCTCCCGCGGCGTCATGAAGAGGATCGCGTCACCGGAACGGCCTGCACGGCCGGTGCGGCCGATGCGGTGCACGTAGGACTCGGTGTCGTGGGGGATGTCGTAGTTGACCACGTGGCTAACGCGCTCGACGTCAAGGCCGCGGGCCGCGACGTCGGTGGCGACGAGGATGTCGATCTTTCCGTCGCGCAGGGCCTCAACGGTGCGCTCGCGCTGCTGCTGCGGGATGTCGCCGTTGATGGCGGCAGCCTGGAAGCCCCGTGAACGCAGCTTGTCGGCCAGGTCCTCGGTCGCCATCTTGGTGCGCACGAAGGCGATGACGCCCTCGAACTCTTCAACCTCGAGGATGCGGGTCAGCGCGTCGAGCTTGTGCGGGCCCATGACCTGCAGGTAGCGCTGGCGGGTGTTGGCTCCCGTCGTGGTCTTGGACTTGACCTGCACCTCGGCCGGGTTGTTGAGGTACTGCTTGGAGAGCCGGCGGATCTGGCTCGGCATCGTGGCGGAGAACAGTGCAACCTGGCGGCCCTCGGGGGTCTGCTGGAAGATCTGCTCAACGTCTTCGGCGAAGCCCATGCGGAGCATCTCGTCAGCCTCGTCCAGTACCAGGTACTGGAGTTCGGACAGGTCGAGGGAGCCCTTGGCGATGTGGTCGATCACGCGGCCGGGGGTACCGACAACCACCTGGGCGCCGCGGCGCAGGCCGGCGAGCTGGGGGCCGTAGGCGGAGCCGCCGTACACCGGGAGGACGGTGAAGTCATCGATGTGCTTGGCGTAGGAGGTGAAGGCCTCGGCGACCTGGAGCGCGAGCTCACGGGTCGGAGCAAGCACCAGGGCCTGGGTCTTGCGGGACGGGCCGTTGAGGTCGTGGAGCTCGGCCAGGCGGGACAGCGCCGGTACTGCGAATGCTGCAGTCTTACCGGTGCCGGTCTGGGCCAGGCCCACGACGTCGCGGCCTTCAAGCAGCAACGGGATGGTTGCGGCCTGGATAGGGGACGGCTTCTCGTAGCCGACGTCCTGCAGGGCAGCGAGGACACGGCCGTCGATGCCGAGGTCGACGAACTTGACGCCTTCTTCTTCGTCCTCGTCCTTGGCCGGGGCAGTCTTGGTGTCAGCCTGCGGCGCGGTCTCGGCAGCAGCCGGAACCTCAACGTGTGCAGGAGCCTCGGTGAATACCGGGGCGGAGCCGGCTGCGGGGGCAGCCGTTTCAGAAGTCTCGACGTCGCTCTGAATGTTTTCGGTTTCGACGGAGTTGTTCTGATTTTCGGGCATAGGTGAAATATCCTCATCCATAGGGGCCAAGCGGCACAACCCGAGGTGAGCGGAGCCGCAGTACGCGTGACGCTAAATCGCCGGGCATACTTTGACCGGCCGGTCACATAGAAGCCCGGCGCTTTCGCAATCCCGTGGCAGGACTTCCCGCTGCATCTCTTGGCTGCTATCCCAGCAGTCTGTACAGCGTTTTCTTTAGCCGGCTCTCCCTATGAAAATGCCCGCATCGCAATTGCGCGGGCCCCAACACTTACCAGTCTTGCCTCAAGAATTGGGCAGGAAATAAGGGATTTCCGGAGTGGGGGATAGTTCAATTGTAGGGCATGGATCCGCGCATGGGTAACCAGGGGGCCCGTAAGGGCGGTGAGCTTGCGCACACAGGCATCTGCCCGGCTACACCCCGAGGCGGCGCTGGAGCTTCTCGAACTCCTGCTGATACTCGGGCTGGAGCCGGATCTGCCCGTCGGCGTCGGCGTCCCGCAGGGCCTCCATGTCCCCAAGCGAGGGGTCGCTGAACCATTTGCCAATGGTCACCCCGTGGGTGGGGACAAAGATCCGGTGGATGTGGTCGCCCGCCTGGATGCTGCCGACCCGCACCACGCGCAGATACGTTCCCACCCGCCCGGCATCGCCGAACCGCTTGACCCAGTGCTGCTCATGCATCCGGCGCTGGAAAGTGGCGCAGGGGGTGCGGGGCGAGGTCACCTCAACTTCGACGTCGAGTCCGATCTTCCAGCGTTCGCCGATGATGACGTCGGTGGCGCTGATGCCGGCGACGCGCAGGTTCTCACCGAAGATCCCCGGCGGGAGGTCGCGGCCGAGCTCCGCGGCCCAGTAGTCGGCGTCATCCTGGGAATAGGCGTAGAGCGCTTGATCTTCGCCGCCGTGGTGGACCCGGCTGGCCTGGATGTCACCGTGCAGTCCGAGCCTGTGCACTTTGACCGGCCCCGCCACGGGCCGTTTGTCGATCGCCGTCACGCCCACGCTTCCGGGATCGTTCAGCAACTGGTGTACGCGGCAGACGGCGAGAACAGAAGCGGTGTCCATGGCACCAGTGTAGGCCCGGCCCCGCGGGGGGCGCTCCGACTGGACATGTCCCCCGCACGCCACCCCCGACCCCCGCCGCAGCCAGGCCATCAAACCCCGCGCGACGCTCCTGCCCAGTTACTTTCCCGCGCACCATGCAAGTGGCTGGCGACACCGGCGAGTCGGCCCGGATCCGCAACCGGGTCCGGAAGTAACTGGGCAGGAAGGCGGGGCCCGCGCCGGGACAAGACCGTAGGATGCTGGAATGAGCAACGAGGCTGGCTTCCCCAACGGGTCTGAAGTGAATGTGTCCGATGTCCTGGCGATCGATTCGCTACTGAGCGCCGACGAGCTGGCCGTCCGGGAGAGGGTCCGCGATTTCACGGACCAGCGGATCCGGCCAGGCATCGCAGGCTGGTACGACGACGGCGTCTTCCCGCTGGAGCTGGCCCCCGAGCTGGGCGAACTCGGCGTCCTCGGCATGCATCTGCAGGGATACGGCTGCCCGGGGCGTTCCGCCGTCGAATACGGACTGGCCGCGATGGAACTGGAAGCCGGCGATTCCGGCATCCGCACGTTCGTCTCCGTGCAGGGCTCACTGGCCATGACGGCCATCCACAAGTGGGGCTCCGAGGAGCAGAAGCTGGAGTGGCTCCCCCGGATGGCCGCCGGCGAACTGATCGGCAGCTTCGCCCTGACCGAGCCCACTGCCGGCTCGGACCCCGCCTCGATGAAGACCTTCGCCCGCCGCGACGGCTCCGGCGACAGCGCCGGCTGGATCCTGGACGGCACCAAACGCTGGATCGGGCTCGCCTCCGTGGCGGACGTGCTGGTGGTCTGGGCGATGACCGACGATGGTGTCCACGGATTCCTGGTCCCCGCCGGCACCCCCGGGGTCACCGCGACGCCGATCGGGCAGAAGCTCTCAATGCGCGCCTCCATCCAGTGCGATGTCACGTTCGACGGCGTCCTGCTGGGACCGGAGGCCCTGCTCCCGGCAGCCCGCGGCCTGCGCGGCCCGTTCAGCTGCCTCAACGAGGCCCGGTACGGGATCGCATGGGGCGCGATGGGCGCGGCCCGGGACTCCTACGAGGCCGCGCTGAAGTACTCGCAGGAGCGGCTGCAGTTCGGCAAGCCCCTCGCCGGGTACCAGCTGACGCAGGAGAAACTCGTGAACATGCTGCTCGAGATCCAGAAGGGCACCCTCCTGGCGCTCCAGCTGGGCCGGCTCAAGGACGCCGGGAAGCTGCGGCCGGAGCAGATCTCGCTCGGCAAGCTCAACAACGTGCGCGAGGCGATCTCGATTGCCCGCGAGGCCCGCACCATCCTGGGCGGAAACGGGATCACCCTGGACTATTCCCCGCTGCGGCACGCCGCCAACCTGGAGTCGGTCCGCACCTACGAGGGCACCGACGAAGTCCACACCCTGGTCCTCGGCCAGCACATCACCGGACTGGCCGCCTTCCGCTAGCCCCGAGTAGGCACTTCCCGGCAGTGTTTGGCGCAAACATTGCCGCGAAGTGCGCACTCGGCGCGGTCACACCGTCGTCAGGGAGCCGCGCCGGAGGACCACAAGCCAGCACACCATGATGGCCAGGGCGCAGAACACCCCGGCGCTGGAGGCCATGATCCAGAGCCCCGGGGTCTGGATGTTGAGGTCTTCGGCGCCGAGGGCCGTGCCGATGGTCTTCGGCGAAAACAGGAACACCAGCACCGACACGCCCAGGACTCCGCCCATGAGCCACCGCATCCCGCGGTAGCGGTGCGGGATCTCCCGCAGGGTCCAGGCGAAGGCTGGCAGGACCGCCGCGACCCAGACCCAGTGGTGGGACCACGAGACCGGGCTGATCAGCAGCATGGCGAGCGCCGTCGTCGAGATGGCAACCACGCGGGCACCTTGATCGCTGGCGGTCTTGATAACTCCGGCAGCCAGCGCCACCACGAGCATGCTCAGCACAAGCCAGGGAACGGTAACGGACGTTTCGGGCACGCCGAAGTGCAGCAGCGCGCCCTTGAGGGAGAGGTTGTCGACGTAGCCGGCGCCGCCGATCCGGGAGGTGTCCGGCAGGATCTGTTGCCAAAACTGCAGGGATTCAGTCGGCCGCACCAGCCAGCCGAACAGCACGGTGCTGGCGAACCCTGCGCCCATGTTCAGCAGGCCGCGCCAGTCCCTGCGGACCAGGAAGTACAGGCCGAAAACCAGCGGCGTCAGTTTGATGCCGGCGGCGACGCCCACGAGGAAGCCGCCGCCGGGAAAGCCCCGGGTCCAGCGCGGATTGCGGGCCAGCAGATCCGCGGCCATCAGGCCCATCAGCAGGATGTTGATCTGGCCGAACGCCAGGGTCTCGCGCCACGGCCCAAGGTTCAGCACGGCGAGGACCAGTATGGCTGCGGCCCAGCGGTTGCCCGGGGAGCGGAAGGTGGTGCGCCAGTCCGCCGTGCCATTCCAGTAGCGGACGCCGCGGACGGCCACCCACAGTGCCACGATGGCGCCGGCGGCGTTGAAGAGCATGAGGGCAGCGTGTTGGGGCAGCAGGGCCAGGAGGCTGAAGAGGAGGGCGGCGAACGGCGGGTAGGTGAAAGGAAGCTGCGGGCCGCCGGCCCAGTCAACGTTGCCCTGGTAGAGGTCTGACGGTGCCTGGCCCGCCTCGTTGAGGATGGTGCCGCCATACCAGTAGACGCTGAAGTCGAGGCCCTGTTTGCCCCAGACGCCGAGCCAGTGCCACACCAGGTAAACCACGGCGGCCACGGCCAGGACCGTGGAGAGCTGAAGCAGCTGCGGGACGGGAGCCCGCTCGGGAAGCCGGCCGGGGAACCGCGCTGGCTGGGCTTCCGTCACAGGGTCCGGCGCCGTGACGGGCCTGTTTTCGGCATCAAGCAGTGACATGGTTCCCCCAGTTTGGTGTCGTCGGGGGCCGGCCGCGGCCGGGACCCCTGCTGTTATCCTACCGAGCCGCTACGCCGGTACCGGGATTACGTCCTTCTTGCCTGCGTCCTTGCGGATGGTCGCGCTGATGACGGCGGCGATGGTGCACATCGCGGCGGCGCCGAACCAGGCATAGGTGTACTGGCCCGTGGCGTCCCGGATGGCGCCCGCAGCCAGCGCCGCAGCGGCAGCGCCGAGCTGGTGGGCGGCGAAGACCCAGCCGAACACCACGCTGCCGTCGGCGCCGAACACCTGGCGGCAGATCGCGGCGGTCGGCGGGACGGTGGCCACCCAGTCCAGGCCGTAGATCACGACGAACACGATCATGCTGGGCTGCACGGTGGCGCTGAGCAGCAGCGGCAGCACCAGCAGGCCGATCCCGCGGAACTGGTAGTAGACGGCCAGCAGGATCCGCGGGTTGTAGCGGTCGGTCAGCCAGCCGGAGGCAATGGTGCCGACGATGTCGAAGATTCCGACGACGGCCAGCAGGCCCGCCGCCGTGGTTTGGGTCATGCCGTGGTCGTGGGCGGACGGGATGAAATGTGTGCCGATCAGCCCGTTGGTCGTGGCGCCGCAGATCGCGAACCCGGCGACGAGGGCCCAGAAGGTCCGGACCTTGCTGGCCCGTTTGAGCACCTGCAGCGCCCGCACGGCGGCGTTCCGGCTCGGTTCCGCGGGCTCCCCCGGGGCTTTCGGCGCCGCCTCTGCAGCGATGGCACCCCCGGCCTCCCCGGATTCCCCGGCGTCGGCGCCGTACGGCAGCACACCGGCGTCGGCGGGTGAGTTCTTGAGGAACTTCAACACGAGCGGCACCACAGCCAGCGCGCCGGCCGCGATCAGCAGCGAGGCCTGCCGCCAGCCCGGATCCTGGGCGAGCGCGGCGATGAACGGCAGGAAGACCAGCTGGCCCGCGGCGCTGCCGGCGGTGAGGATGCCGATCACCAGCCCGCGGCTCTTGACGAACCAGGTGTTGGCGATGGTGGCGGCGAAGACCAGCGCCATGGATCCCGTCCCGAGCCCGATCAGCAGGCCCCAGGTCAGCAGGATCTGCCAGGACTGGTTGACCAGCACGGTCAGGGCGCTGCCGGCCCCGATCAGCACGAGCGCGACGGACGTGACGGCGCGGATTCCGAACCGTTCCATGAGGGCCGCGGCGAACGGTGCCGTGAGGCCGAAGAGCACCAGGTTGATGCTGACAGCGGCTGAGAGCACCGTGGTGGACCAGCCGAATTCGCTCTGCAGCGGCACCATCAGCACGCCGGGCGCGGCACGGAAGCCGGCCGCGCCGACCAGCGCCAGGAACGCGACGGCGGCAACCACCCAGGCCGGGTGGAGGCGGCGCTTGGGGGCCGGGTGGAGGCGTTGCCGAGGGGCGGCTTCGGGAGCACTCATGCCGCGGTTCCGCTCTGCTGTGTCGTGGGGGCGGTGGCGAGGGCCACGGGCTCGGCGGTGCGGGTCAGGCTGTGCCAGCTGGTGTTGTCCGCCGTGAGCCGCTCCCCACAGGAAGTGCAGGTGTCCGCCGAGGTGGTGCACTGGCCGCACGTGGAGTGGATCACGAACATGTGGGCCTGCTCGGACGGGGCCGGGAGGTATTTTTCGGCCCAGATGACGACGGCGTTGAGCACCGGCAGCGCGTCCTCACCTTTGGCGGTGAGCACGTACTCCTGGCGGGCGCGGCCGCCGTCGTCGTACGGCCGGCGGGTGAGCAGCCCGGCGTCAACGAGGGCTGCGAGGCGCCTGGTGAGGACGGAATCCGCCGCCCCGAGCCGGGCCTTCATCGAGTCGAAACGGCCGTTGCCGAAGAAGACCTCGCGCAGGACCAGCATGCCCCACGGGTCGCCAAGGATGTCCAGGCCGCGGGCCATGCTGCAGTTCCGCTGGGACCAGTCGGATCGAAGTGCCATGCGGACGACCCTAGCTGACTTTCTTCAAGAAAGCTAGGGGCGGAGCGCCCCGCGGGACGGCCGGTAGGCCAGGGCCCAGTAGACCAGCATGGCGATGCCGCAGAGCACTCCGAGGCTGGCCACGATGAGCTGCCATGGGGTCTGCGGGTCCTTGCCCCACTCGGCCGCTCCTGCCATGACCGACAGGTACTTGGGCGTCAGGTAGAAGGACAGGGCCGAGAACGCGACGATGATCCACCCGGCCAGGCGCATCCGTCCGTTGCGGGACGGCACCCGGTGGATGGCGAAGCCCATGCAGGGCAGGGCCACGGCCATCCAGACCCAGTGGTGGGACCAGGACACCGGACTGACCAACAGCATCAGCACGGCGGTGGCGGAGACGGCGACGAAGTTCTCCTCGGCGGCCCCCGCCCACTTGATCACGAGCGCGGCAGTCGCGGCCAGTGCCATTGACAGCGCGAGCCACAACAGGCTTGTCAGGCCGGAATCCGGCAGTCCCAGGTGCAGCAGCAGGCCCTTGACCGAGAGGTTGTCCACGTACGCCGGCCCGCCGATCCGTCCGGTGTCGGGCAGGATCTTGGTCCAGAAAGTCAGCGAGGCCGTGGGCAGCACGGCCCAGGCCAGACCGATCGAGCCGAAGAAGCCGGCGGCCATCCAGCCGAGGGCCTTGAAGTCGCGGCGGACCAGGAAATAGAGCCCGAACGCGAGCGGCGTCAGTTTGATGCCCGCCGCGATGCCGATCAGCAGCCCTGCGGGCCAGCGGATCTGCCCCGCCCGGGCTTTCCCGTAGAGCGCAAAGTCGGCGAGGATCAGGCCCATCAGGATGATGTTGATCTGGCCGAAGTCGAAGGTGTCCCGCCACGGCCCCAGGAGCAGGATCGCCGCGGTGCCGGCCAGCGCCACGGCCCGGAAACGCCAGTCGGCGAACGCGTTCCGCCAGCTGCCGAGGCGGAAGTAGTGCCGTGCGAGCCAGGCGGACACGGTTGCGGCGCCCAGCAGCGCGGTCGTGATGAACACGAGGCTGCCGCCGCTTTGGCCCAGCGTCGCCAGGGCGGCGAACAGCAGCGCGGCGAAGGGCGGGTACGTGAACGGCAGCCCGTCCCGCGCCGCGTAAAGCTCGTTGACGCCGGTCTCGCCGGACTGCAGCACCCGGTTGCCGCCGTAGAAGTAGACCTCGAAGTCGTTCATCAGCGGGATGTAGGCCGAGTACAGCACCACCAGGGCGACGACGACGGCGAGCGCGCCGGCCGCCGTCGCGAGCCAGCCGCGGGTGGTGGAGGGCCTGGCCCTGGCGGTGGTGGTGGTCACGGGTGGTTAGCTGCCTGACTCGCCGGCGGTGGCAATCTGCGCGAACGCCTGCTCCAGGTCGGCGATGAGGTCCTCGACGTCCTCGATGCCGCAGGAGAGCCGGATCAGGTTGACCGGGACGGCCAGTTCGGTGCCTTTGACCGAGGCGTGCGTCATTTCCGAGGGGTAGTTCATGAGGGATTCGATCCCGCCAAGGGACTCCGCGAGGGTGAACACGGACGTGGACTCGGCCACCTTGCGTGCCGCGGCTTCGCCGCCCTTGAACTGCACGGAGATCATCCCGCCGAACTTCTTCATCTGCTTCTTCGCGAGCTCGTGCCCGGGGTGCGAGGGCAGACCCGGGTACAGCACGGCCTCCACCTCGGGCCGCTGCAGCAGCCACTCCGCTACGGCCTGGGCGTTGTCGCTGTGCCGGTCCATCCGCACGCCGAGGGTCTTCAGGCCCCGGGTGGTCAGGAACGCGTCCATCGGGCCGGAGACGGCACCGACGGCGAACTGCACGAAGCCGATCTTCTCCGCCAGCTCCGGGTCGTTGACGATGATGGCGCCGCCGACGACGTCGGAGTGTCCGCCGATGTACTTGGTGGTGGAGTGAACCACGACGTCGGCGCCGAGGGCCAGCGGGTTCTGCAGGTATGGCGAGGCGAAGGTGTTGTCCACCACGAGGAGGGCACCGGCGTCGTGCGCCACCTCGAACAGGGCCGCGATGTCGGTAATCTTCATCATCGGGTTCGACGGCGTCTCGACCCAGACGAGCCGGGTCTTGCCGCCGTTCGACCCCCCAGCTGCCACGGCCTTCGCCACGGCGTCAAGGTTGGACATGTCCACCGGGGTGTTGCCGATGCCCCACTCCCCCAGCACCCGGGCAATCAGCCGGTAGGTGCCGCCGTAGGCGTCGTTGCCGAGCACGATGTGGTCGCCGGGCCGGGTGAGGGCGCGGATCATGGAGTCCTCGGCGGCGAGGCCGGAGCTGAAGGAGAACGCGGCGGTCCCGCCTTCCAGCGCTGCGAGCTGTTCCTGCAGCGAGTCACGGGTGGGGTTGGTCCCGCGGCCGTATTCGTAGCCGGCCCGCAGCACGCCGATCGCTTCCTGGGCATAGGTGGTGGAGAAATGCACGGGCGGCACGACGGCGCCGGTGCGCGGCTCGAACTCCTGGCCGGCGTGCACGGCGCGGGTGTTGAACCCGGCGGTTTTGGCGGAAGAGCTTTCTGGCAAAGACATATGCGTTCCTTTCGGCCGGCGGCCGGGACGCCCCCGGGAGGGCGGTCCGGCATCCGGGTCAGTTGCTGAAACCAGTTACTGGGGTCAGTTGCTCAGGTAGGCGAGGAGGTCGTGGCGGGTCAGGATCCCCACCGGAGCGCCGACGAAGGTCACCATCAGGGTGTCCGCGTCGGAGAGGAGTTCGCGGGCCGTCGAGATCGATTCGAGCGAGCCGATCACCGGCAGCCGGGCCTCCATGTGCTCGGAGATCTTGTCCGAGAGCTTGGCTTCACCGCGGAACAGCTTCGCGGTCAGGGTGCGCTCGTCGACGGCGCCGAGGACCTCGCCCATCACCACCGGCGGCTCCTGCGACAGCACCGGGATGTGGGAGACCCCGTACTCGTTCATGATGTTGATGACGTCGCGGACGCTCTCGTTGGGGTGGATGTGCACGAGGTCCGGCAGCTCCCCGGTCTTGGCCTTGAGGATCTCGCCCACGGAGGCTTCGTCCCCGCTGGCGAGGAAGCCGTAGGAGCGCATCCACTGGTCGTTGAAGATCTTGGCGAGGTAGCCGCGGCCGGAGTCCGGCAGGATCACAACGACGACGGCATCATCCGGCAGGTCCTTGGCGACCTGCAGGGCGGCGACGACGGCCATGCCGGAGGAACCGCCCACGAGCAGGCCTTCCTCGCGGGCAAGCCGGCGCGTCATGTCGAAGGAGTCGGCGTCGCTCACGGCGATGACGTTGTCGGGGACGGCCTTGTCGTAGTTGGCCGGCCACATGTCCTCGCCGACACCTTCGACGAAGTACGGCCGGCCGGTGCCGCCGGAGTAGACCGAACCTGCCGGGTCCGCGCCGATGATCTTGACCACGCCGCCGTCGGACTCCGCGCGGTGCGCGGAAACTTCCTTGAGGTACCGGCCGGTGCCGGTGATGGTTCCGCCCGTGCCGGCCCCGATCACGCAGTGCGTGACCCGGCCGTCCGTGTCGCGCCAGATTTCCGGGCCGGTGGATTCGTAGTGGCTGGCCGGGGCGGCCGGGTTGGAGAACTGGTCGGGCTTGTAGGCGCCGGGGATCTCGGTGACCAGCCGGTCCGAGACACCGTAGTAGCTTTGCGGGCTGTCGGGGGCGACGGCGGTGGGCGTCACCACGACCTCGGCGCCGTAGGCCTGCAGCACGGCGCGCTTGTCCTCGCCGACCTTGTCCGGCACCACGAAGATGCACCGGTAGCCCTTCTGCTGGGCCACGAGGGCCAGCCCGACGCCGGTGTTGCCGGAGGTGGGCTCCACGATGGTGCCGCCGGGCAGGAGCTTGCCGGCGCGTTCGGCCTCCTCGATCATCTTCACCGCGATGCGGTCTTTGATGGAACCGCCGGGGTTCAGATATTCCAGCTTCACCAGGACCGTGGCCCCGATGCCGTCGGTGACGTGGTGGAGCTTGACGAGCGGCGTATTGCCGATGAGGTCCAGAACGGACTGGGCGTACTTCATAGGTACAAAGTTACCGTCTCCACCCGCCAGGGGCGGATTCAGGCACGTCGGGGCGGTCATCGGGGCCGCCGACTGCGAAGATGATGCGGAGACGAGCTGGCGCTGGCTGAAGCCCCTGAAGAGCTATCTGCTCCCTGCCGGGATGCTGGCGGCGGGCACCGCCGCGCTGCTCACCGGCCTCCTGCCCTGGCCCGCTTTCCAGGAACTGGCCGGCCGCACCGTCCCCGTGCTGACCTTCGTTGTCGCCATGTCCCTGGTGACGGAAATGGTCGACGACGCCGGCCTGTTCCGGGTCGTGACAGAGCGTCTCGCGGCGCTGGGCCGGGGCCGGGCTTCCCTGCTGTGGCTGCTCGTGATCGGCCTGGCCACCGTCTCCACCGTGTTCCTGTCCCTGGATACGACGGCGGTGCTCGTGCCCCCGTCGTCGTGCTGCTGGCGGTCCACGCCCGGATCCCGCCGCTGCCGTTTGCCCTGACCACGGTCGGGCTGGCCAACACCGCTTCCCTGCTGCTGCCGGTGTCGAACCTGACCAATCTGCTGGCCCAGGCCCGGCTGAACCTCAGCCCGGCCGCCTTCGCCGGCCTCGTCTGGGCGCCGGCGCTGGTCGGGATCCTGGTCCCGATCGGGCTGCTGTGGCTGGCCTTCCGGAAGGACCTGGCCGGCCGCTACGCACCGCAGCCGGCCCACAGGGCGCAGGACTTGGTGCTGCTGTACTCGGCGTCGGGGGTGATGGTGCTGCTGCTCCCCGCCCTCATCTCCGGTGTACCCGTGCAGTTCCCTGCGATGGCGGCGGCGGCGGTCCTGCTTGGTCTTTTCCTCTGGCGGCGCCGCTCGGCGCTGCGCTGGTCCATGGTTCCCTGGCGCCCGCTCATGCTCACCTCGGGGCTGTTCATGGTGGTGGAGGCCCTGCACGCGAACGGCCTGACGCGTTTCCTGTCCGGGATCGCCGGATCGGGCGAGGGCCTCCCGGCACTGCTGCAGCTTGCGGGACTGGGGGCCGGAGCGGCGAACGCAGTGAACAACCTGCCGGCCTACCTCGCGTTGGAACCGGTAGGAGACTCGCCGGTGCGGCTGGCGGCCCTGCTGATCGGGGTGAACCTCGGGCCGCTGGTGACCCCGTGGGCGTCGCTGGCCACACTGCTCTGGCACGAACGGCTCCGCACCCTCAACGTCGAGATCCGCTGGGGCGGATTCGCGGCCGCCGGCCTCGCCGCCGTCGTCCTCACCGTGCCGCTCGCGGTCGTCGCACTCTGGCTCACCACCGGGATGCACTGAAGGCAGGACGCCGCCGACGGCGTCAGGCGCCGATGTCGGTTCCGGCAGCCGCGGAGCCCGCGACGGCGTCAGGGGCCGCGTTCTGCCACAGTCCCACAACGTTGCCTTCGGAGTCCTTGAAGTAGGCGTTCCAGCCAGACCCGGGCACCTCCATCTTTTCCCGGTACATCGATCCGCCGAGCGTGGTGATTTTCTCCAGCGTGGCGTCGATGTCGTCCACGTCCACCGTGACCACCGGCGCCGTGAGCCCTTCCCCCCGTTTGAACAGTCCGCCGTTGATGGAACCGGACACCGCCGGCCGGCCATGCTCGTCCATCGGCGTGGTCATCGCCAGGCTGTATTCCATCTCCGGCAGCACCTGAAAGCCCCAGCCGAACACCGAGCTGTAGAACTCCCGTGCGCGGTTCTCATCGTCCGCGGGGATCTCAAAATGTACTACTCCACCAGCCATAACACTCTCCTAAGAACAAGGATTCGGGCCAAAGGGCAAGCACAGGCAGCCCGGCCGACAGCCGGAGTCTAGCCCCGGCAGCGAGGGAGGTTTAGGGCCGTACGGCCCCAGCCCCGGGTGCCGCAGACACGGCCGCTGCCAGGCGTTCGTGGAATCATGGTCGGATGACCATTGCAGACGTCCCCGCCGGCTTTGCCGCCGCGGCGGACGCCTCGCTCCGCTGGCATCCGGGCGGCCCCTTCGACCTGTCCCAGACAATCGGAACGCTCCTGCGGGGGCACGGCGACCCGTCCATCCGCGCAGCGCCGGACGGGCTCTGGCTGGGATTCACCACGCCGTCGGGTCCGGCCACACTCCGCCTCACCGCCGCCGGCCCGCGGGCGGACCCGGCCATCGACGTCCAAGCCTGGGGACCGGGCGCGGGCGCGGCCGCCGATTCCGTGCCGCGGATGCTGGGCCGTGACGACGACTGGTCCGGCTTTGACGAGCCGGCGTTCCACGCCACGCTCCCCCGGATGGTTGTGGAGGCCCGACGCCGGAACCCCGCTGTGCGGCTGCCCGCCACCGGGCGCCTGGTCGATTCCCTCGTGCCCACGATCCTGGAGCAGAAGGTCACGGTGATCGAGGCCCGGCGCGGCTACCGGTATCTGATGTACCGCTTCGGCACGCCGGCCCCCGGCGCCGGTACTGTCGCGCCCGCCAACCTGATGGTCCAGCCCACCCCCGAGCAGTGGCTGCGCATCCCGTCCTGGGAATGGCACCAGGCCGGGGTTGGCCCCCAGCGTTCGGCGACCGTCATGCGCGCGCTGCGCTCCGCCGTCGCGCTGGAACGGCTCGCGGCGCTCCCTGCGGCGGAGGCCTCCGCGAAGCTGCAGACTCTTCCCGGCATTGGGGCGTGGACCGCGGCGGAGGTGGTGCAGCGCACGCACGGCTGCCCGGACTCCATTGCGGTGGGAGACTACCACCTTGCCGCGTACGTCGGTGCGGCACTGACCGGCCGCCGGACTGACGACGCCGGGATGCTCCGCCTGCTGGCTCCGTGGGCCGGACACCGGCAGCGCGTTGTCCGGATGATCGGCCTCAGCGGCTTCCGGAAACCCACCTTCGGCCCGCGGATGACCCTCCAGGACCACCGCGCCCACTAACAACGCGGGGTCAGATATCGCCCATCCGGGCCCACTTTATGGGCGCGATGTGACCCCGCGTTGCTTTAAGCGGGGTCAGCCGCGAGGGAGCCTGGCCCTTTTGATCCGGCCGATGACGCCCGCGAAATCCTCGGCCAGATCATCGGCGTTGACTTTGAAGTACGTCCAGCCCGCGTTGTGGAACGCTTCGTCCCGCCGGCTGTCGCGGGACTGCTGTTCGCGCGTGAGGTGGGGTGCGCCGTCGTACTGGATGGCGATCCGGAACCTCCGGTAGCCCAGGTCTGCGGCCGGCGAGCGCGGGTCGTCCGGATAGAGTCTGACCTGCAGCTCCGGCTCGGGCATTCGCGCGTCCAGCAGGGCCAGCCGCAGGAAGGTCTCCGGGAAGGAATCGGCTCCTACCCGCATCTCGTCGAGGGCGAGCCTGGCCTTCTCGACACCTTTCATGTTGGGATGCTGGCGGATGAGCAGTCGCAGCCCGTCCTTGTAGGCATACGGCTCGGACCGTTGCTCAAGGCCGGGCCGGGGCAGGCGGATGATCTGGTCGCCCAGGGCAATAAGGTAGTTGATCGGCAGGACCGCGGCCAGATCCAGCCAGGTCCGGGGCGGCGCCGTAACGGGGATGCCGTCGACGTCGGTCAGCTCCCCGGGGTTGGACCGCACCCGGTGGCCCGTCACACCGGCCCGGCGGACCCTGGGAAGCTCATGCGGTTTGCTGAGGTGGATGGTGGCACAGCCGCCCAGCCAGGGCGGCAGGCCAAGCAGGGTCAAGACGGCGGCTGTTTCGTGCGAGACCCAGGCGCCCGGCGTGGCGGCGGCCAGGACGCGGGCACGCTCGACAATCTCCAGCTGCCGGCCGGCGGGCAGGTAGATGAGGCGGCCGCCGTCGGACAGGTCACACGCCCGCAGGCGTTTGGCCGAGACCCCCAGCGCGCGGGACTCATAGACAGTGAACGGTGTCTGGGCGAGGCTTCCGGGGAGCGGCGAACTGCGGACCATGCGCCCCATTGTGGCCTCGATTCAAACCCAGCGCAGAGGTTATCCACAGGACCTCGCGACCTACCGCAACGCGGGGTCAGATATCGCCCATCCGGGCCCACTTTATGGGCGCGATCTGACCCCGCGTTGCTGTCAGAGGCCGAGGCGGGATACAGCTTCCTGCCGCATGTCCACCTTGCGGATCTTGCCGGAGACGGTCATCGGAAAGCTCTCGCGCACGTCGACGTAGCGCGGGATCTTGTAGTGCGCCAGCTTCCCTCGGCAATACTCGGCCAGGCTGGCGGCGTCCAGCGGCGCGGCGCCGGCCTTGAGGATGACGCAGGCCATCAGCTCCTCGCCGTACTTGGCATCCGGCACGCCGATCACCTGCACGTCCTGGATGTCCGGGTGGGTGTAGAGGAACTCCTCGATCTCGCGCGGGTAGACGTTCTCGCCGCCGCGGATCACCATGTCCTTGATCCGGCCCTCGATCACGATGTAGCCGTCCTCGTCCATCCGGGCGAGGTCCCCGGTGTGCATCCAGCCCTCGGTGTCAATCGCCTCGGCGGTCTTGTCCGGCTGGTTCCAGTAGCCCTTCATGACGGAGTACCCGCGGGTGCACAGTTCGCCGATCTCGCCGCGCTGCAGCACCGCCCCGGTCATCGGGTCCACGATCTGGCTCTCCAGCTGCGGCATGGTCCGGCCCACACTCTCGGTGCGCTGGGCCATGGTGTCCACGCTGCGGGTCATGGTGGATACCGGCGAGGTCTCCGTCATCCCGTAGCAGATGGCCACGTCTGACATGTTCATCTCGGAGATGACGCGGTTCATCACCTCGATGGGGCACAGCGAACCCGCCATCACCCCGGTGCGCAGGGTCGAGAGGTCATAGGAGGCAAAGTCCGGCAGTGCGAGCTCGGCGATGAACATCGTCGGCACCCCGTACAGTGACGTGCCGCCGAAGTCCTGGACCGCCTCCAGCGCCGCGGCCGGGGTGAACCCGCGGCCCGGAATGATGGTGGCGCAGCCGTGGCTCAGGGCGGCCAGGTTCCCGATCACCATGCCGAAGCAGTGGTAGAACGGCACCGGCAGCACCACCCGGTCGTGCTCGGTGTACTCCAGCAGCTCACCGATCGAGTGGCCGTTGTTCAGGATGTTGTAGTGCGAGAGCGTGGCACCTTTGGGGAAGCCGGTCGTGCCGGAGGTGTACTGCAGGTTGATCGCGTCGTGCGGGTCCAGTTCGGCCATCCGCGCCTTGAGGTCGGCGTGGGCGACGTCGTCGGCCCGCTTGAGCAGCTCCGCGAACGTCCGCTCCGCCTCCGATTCGGGGACCCCCGCCGTCAGGGCCGGCAGGCCGGCGTCGGGAAGGAAAACAAGTTCGCGCAGCTCCGGGCATTCAGCCAGCGCCTGCCGGGCCATACCGGTGTAGTCGCTGTTGCGGTCCGACGGCGCCGCGACCAGCATCCGCATGCCGTTCTGCTTGACCACGAACTCCAGCTCGTGGCTGCGGTAGGCGGGATTGACATTGACCAGGATCGCCCCTGTCTTGGCCGTCGCGTACTGCAGGATGGTCCACTCGGCGCAGTTCGGGCTCCAGATGCCGATCCGGTCGCCCTTGGCCACGCCCAGGGCCAGCAGCGCGCGGGCCACGCGGTCGACGTCGTCGTTCAGTTTGGTGTAGCTCCAGCGCCGGGCCTCTTCCCCGGGCACGGCCGCGGCCTCGATCAGGGCGTCCTGGAAGGGGAACCTGGCCACGATCCGTTCGAAATTGTCGCCGATGGTTTCCTCGAGCAGCGGGACGTCAGTGTCCCCGGCTGTGTATGCAAGCATGGTGTGACGCTACCAACACTCGGCCGGCAAAAGAAGAGTAAAGCTTGGATGTCCTACGAAATCTTCGGGACAGGAAGCCGCGGCCCCGGTATTGTGAAAACCATGAGCGCACCCATTGACCTTCAGGCCATCTTCATTCCCAACGACGGCGAGTTCTTCCGTGTGAAGCTCGCGCTGGAGATCGCGATCGACGAGGTCGTCAACGAGCCAGGGTGCATCCGCTACGAGCTCACCGAAGCCAGCGAGGACAAGCTTGTCCTGACCGAGCAGTGGGCCTCGCAGGAAGACCTGGACAAGCACTCGAAGGGCACCGCGGTCCAGGACCTCAATGAGTCGCTCAGCGCTCTGCTGGCCGAGCCGGTCAAGCTCGTGAAACTCTAGGCCCTCCCGGACAAAGTCACAAAGACAACGCGGGGTCACTTCGCGCCCACACGCCAACGGGAGCGGAGGGACCCCGCGTTGTTGTTTGTCGGGTTGCTGCAGGGCGACTAGGCCTCCGGGATCTGGCTGCCGTCCTGCTTGCTGACCGCCGCGGCAGCCTCGGCCTGGGACCGGGCAACGTGCGCGTGGACTTCTTCCATGTCGAGGGCCTTGACGGCGTCAACGACCTGTTCCAGCTGCTGGGCGTTCAGGGCGCCGGGCTGGGAGAACACCAGCACCTTTTCGCGGAACGCCATCAACGTCGGGATGGACGTAATGCCGGCCTCGGCGGCGAGCTGCTGCTCGGCCTCGGTATCCACCTTGGTGAAAACGACGTCCTGGTGTTTCTCGGAAACTGCGGCGTATGTGGGGCCGAACTGCTTGCACGGGCCACACCATTCGGCCCAGAAATCGACGAGGACAATGTCATTGTCCTCGACAGTAGATGCGAACTGTTCACCTGTAATGTCTACGGTAGCCATGGGTCAACGGTACGCGAGCAGCGGCGCCTTGTCCCCTGCATTTCGCTGTTGGCACATGCATATGACGGCCCTCCCGCGCGCCCGGCCATCCGGTGCGGGGTCCTTGGACCCTAGCCCGCATGGCGGCCGCGGCCTACCATCGGCGCCATGCCCCACGACCCGGGAAACACCGCGAGCCAGGCCATTGTTGTCGACTCCCTGACCAAGAAATTCGGCCGCCGAGAAGTGCTGCACGGCGTCAGCTTCGAGATCGGGAAGGGCTCCGTCTTTGGCGTGATCGGCCCCAACGGTGCAGGCAAGACGACCGTCATGAGGTGCCTGCTGGACATCATCCGTCCCACCGCGGGAACGTCGAGAGTGCTCGGCGAGAACCCTCGGACCGCAGGCCCGGCGCTCCGCCGCCGGACCGGTTATCTGCCCGGCGAACTGTTCCTGGAGGGACGGATCACCGGCCGCAAGCTGCTCTCGCACTACGCGGACATCAGCGGCCCTGTCAGACCCGGCAGGATCGATACCCTTGCCGAGCGGCTGGGCCTGGACCTGGACCGCCACACCCGCAAGCTCTCCAAGGGCAACAAGCAGAAGCTGGGGCTCGTGCAGGCCTTCATGCATGATCCGGAATTGCTGGTGCTGGATGAACCGACAAGCGGATTGGACCCCCTGGTCCAGCAGGAATTCCTCGCGATGGTCCGCGAGGCGCAGGGCAACGGGCAGACCATCTTCCTCAGCTCCCATATGCTCAGCGAGGTCCAGCAGGCCGCCGACGAGGTCGCGATCCTCCGCGACGGCCGGATTATCACTGTCGCCACCGTGGACAGCCTGCGGGAAGGCGCGGTGCGGCACGTGCGGCTCACCGCCACAGGGATTTCGGCGGCCGACGCCGGCGCGCTGCTGGCACGGGTGCCCGGGATCGGGCACCTCGAGGTGCTGCCGTCGGGCGACGGCGTCGAACTGTCCGCGACCCTGGGCGGCGCCATCCAGCCGCTGCTCCACGTTCTGGCTTCCCTCAGGCTGACCGAGTTGGTGCTGGAGGAACCGGATCTCGAGGAATCGGTATTGGAGCTGTATGGAACGATCCGCGCGAACGGCAGCGGCACCGGCGGAGCCGACGCCGACGACAATGGCCGCCGACGACGAAAGGGGCACGGCCGATGAGGAAGCCGCTGCCGCTGTTCACGCGGGCGTTCGTGGACCCCTGGCGTTCCACGCTCGGGTGGGCGGCGGGGTTCGCCGTCACGATCTTCCTCTACCTGCCGCTCTACCCCTCGATCGGCGCAAGCCCGGAGATGCAGCGCATGGTGCAGGCCTTCCCGCCGGAGATCATCAAGGCGCTCAACTACGACCTGGTGACCACCGGCCCCGGCTACACCCAGGCCACGATGTTCGGGCTGATCGGCTTCCTGCTGATGACCATCGCCTCGGTGGCGTGGGGCGCGGCGGCAGTCGGCGGGGACGAGGAATCCGGCCAGCTCGAACTCACCCTGGCCCACGGCGTGACCCGCACGCAGGTGGTCCTGGAGCGGGCGCTGGCCATCTTGCTGCGCGTGCTGCTTCTCGCGGCCCTCGTGTTCGCCCTCATCCGGCTGCCGAATGATTCCGCGGAGTTGAACATCCAGCCGGAGAACCTTTTTGGCGCCTCAGTGCTGTTCGCCGGGCTGAGCATGCTCACCGGCAGCACGGCGCTGTTCGCCGGCGCGGTGACGGGGCGGAAGACTTACGGGCTGGCCGCCGGCGCCGGCGTCGGCGTGCTGGGCTATGTGTTCAACGCGGTCGGACGGCAAAGCAGGGACGTCGACTGGCTCCTGAACCTGTCCCCCTACAACTGGGCCTACGCCAACAACCCGCTGGCCAACGGGGCGGACTGGCTGGCCGCGGGCTGGCTATGGGGCATTTCGGCCGCGCTCGTGGGGCTCAGCGCGGTGGCACTGGGCCGGCGCGACGTCGGGACCTAGGCGCAGGCCGTCTCAGGCCCAGGCGTGCGGGGCGGGCCGCCGCGCCCCCGGAAGGGCGTTGGTTTCGCGCCACTCATGGATCCAGGCGGGAAGTTCCAGGTCCGCCGGAGGCGCACCGAACTCCCGGATGATTTCTTCCTGGCTGACCGGCTTGCCCTTGCTGACCAGGCGGGTCGCGATGAAGGCGCGGGCGTAGATTTCCCCGTCCACCACCATGCGCTGCTCGAAGTAGATGGCCTTCTCGTCGAGGCCAATGATCTTCGTTTCGATCGTGTACCGCTGCCACAACTGCAGCGAACGGCGGAAGGCGATGGTCTCCCCCGCCGCCACGGGACTCCATCCCCGGCGGCGCATGGCCTTCCAGGTGCCGCTGCGGGCCATCAGATCGAACCGGCCCAGGTCCATCAGGGAGAAGTACATTCCGTTGTTGACATGCATCGCGATGTCGATGTCGGTCGGCAGGACCTTCAACGGCAATGACGCGGTATCCCAGATGCTCAGCGGGGAGCGTCGGGAGGACGTGAACAGCAGGACAAGCGTGCGGAGGAGCAGGTGCATAGGGATTATGTTACCCGCGGGTAACAACACAGCCAAGGACCGGGGCCGTGGCTCGTGGCCCGGCACCGCGGATCAGCGCGTGCAACCCGTATTACTCTTGCCGGATGAGAACAGACCTGACTGTCAGGGCCGCCGTGCTGGAGGACGCCGCCGGCATTGCCCGGGTGCACATCCAGGCCTGGCGCGAGTGCTACGCCCACCTGCTGCCGGCCGAAGACTTGGCCGGGCTGCAACAGGGCCCGCGGGAGGACAAATGGCGCGCCAACATCTCCGCCGCCGCCTCGAACGTCTGGGTTGCCTGCGCGGGTATGGATATCGTCGCCTGGGCGAGCGCCGGGGCCGGACGCGATGACGACGCACCCCGGCACTGGGAGCTGCAGGGAATCTACGTGCTGGCCAGCCACTACGGCTCCGGGGCAGGCCAAATGCTGCTCGATTCAGCCGTGGCCGGCGGCGGCGCCTACCTCTGGGTTGCGGAACAGAACCCCCGCGCCCTCGCCTTCTACCGGCGCAACGGCTTCGTCCCTGACGGTTCCACCGCGGCGCATGAGCTGATCGGTACGCCAGTCCGGATCCTGCGGATGGTGCGCTGAGCCGTGTGCCGGCGCCCTATACGGGGTCCGGCGGGCCAGGCGTCAGTCCGTGGCGACCAGCTCGGCCTCGAAGCCGTCTGAATTCACCAGGTACGCGGCGAAGTGGTCCGGGCCGCCGGCGTGCGGGTACTGTTCCGGGAACAGTTCACTCCAGCCGTGCGCGAGCGCGTCTGCCGCCAGGGCATCGACCTGGGGCCGGGTCCCCGCCCTGAAGGCCAGGTGATTGAGGCCGGGAGCGGCGCGGTCGTGCGTTCGGCTGCTCAGGGCCGGGGATTCCTCGACGACGATGTACGTCGGGCCCCGCCGCCAGCTGCACCCGTCCGGCCAGGCCTGGTACTTGAGGTAGCCCAGCCGGGTCAGGAGCCAGCCCCATTCATCCTTGGCGCGGCCCAGGTGCGGGACCCACAGTTCCACATGGTGCAGGGCCCCGAGTGATTCATCAGTCACGAGGAGAGTCTCGCACGGCCGTGGCACAGGTTTTCGCCGGCCCCCGGGGCTCAATACAAAATGCGCTGGAAGAGAATGTGGTCCTGCCAGGCTCCGGCGATGTTGAGGTAGGCCGGGGCCACACCGATCTCCGTGAACCCCGAGCGCTGCAGGATCTTCTGGGAGGCGGCATTGTGTTGGAGCGTGGCGGCCTGCAGCCGGTGCAGGCCCAGCTCCTCCCGTGCAGCGTCCACGGCGAAAGCCACGGCCGCCGAGCCGATCCCTCGTCCGTTGTAGTCCTTGTCCACCCAGTATCCGAGATGGGCGCTGAGGAACATCCGATCCCGCAATAAACAGGGCCAGCTTGGACTGGACGCTCATCATTTGACCGTCGACGGTGAAGAACTCCTCTGCCCGCAGCGGCTCCCAGGGCGCCAGATGTTCACGGTTCCGCAGGTAGGCGGCGCACATAGCTTCCACGTCGGAGGCCCGCAACACCCGGATCCGGATGCTGCCGGCCAGGGTCGTGCTGTTGCCGGGCATCCGTAGCCTCACTCCCCCCACGGGGGCAGCACAAAGTTGGGCTGGCACGGCTGCTTGGGCTGGCACAGCGGCGCCGGAAGATCGTCAAAGAAGCGCATGCCCCCATCCTTGCACCCCGCACCGCCGTCAACACCGCCCGGCTCTGCCGCGCTCGACCCTCCTGTTTGAGCTTCCGCCAGCCACCGGCGCGGTTGTTGGCGATGATCTGCCGGAACAACCCGAGCAGAGCCGTGGCATTGATCGCCTCGCCCTGCCGCACAGCCACGGTGCGGGCGGTCTTGTTCCCGTGCCCCGGGGTGATGATCGAGGCAGCAGCTCAGGCTTCATCGTCATCGTCGTCGTCATCCTCACTGGAGTCGGCACCGCGCACGATCACACTTGCCACGCCGTGCAGGTCCATCAGGGGCAGGACGAGGTTGCGCAGCGGATGGCGCCCGCCGACACCGCACCTCCATCGAGACCATCGGCTTCTGCTCATCCCCGGTCCGCCGGGTGCGCAGGATCGACGAGCTGAACCCCATGGTGGTGGCGATTTCAAGGATCTGCCGCAACACCCCTTGGCCATCGGCATAGTCGACGTGCATCACCCGGTTCCGGTCCACAGAGGGGATCCTGCGGACCGCGGGGGCAATCACAAACAGTGTGATGAGGTGGAAGATCGTCAGCACCACCCCCAGGGAGACCATGCCGGCTCCGCAGGCCATGCCCACTGCTGCCGATACCCAGATGGTGGAGGCCGTGGTGAGGCCGCGGACCACGTCCCGGCCCTTGAAGATGACGCCGGCGCCCAGGAAGCCGATCCCGCTTACGATCTGGGCCGCGATGCGGGAAGGGTCCACGACAGCTCCGGGCCCCGTCACTAACGCGAAGCCATAGGCGGAGACCAGGGTGAAGGCGCACGAGCCAAGCCCCACCAGCACGTGGGTCCGGTAGCCTGCGCTCTTCTGCCGGACCTGCCGCTCGATGCCGATCAGCGAACACAGCACAAACGTCGCGAGCAGCAGCCCGGCTTCCACCAGGCTGGTTTCGGGGAAAAACGCGAACTTGCCGCCCACCTTCCTGTGGCCCGTTAGTCAGCGACGGACCCGGCCCGGGATCACTGTCCCTGTTGCTGACTCTAGCAAGGCCAAGGTCCGTCGTCGCGGGACTCCTTGTCGGGCCGGTCGCCGGACTCTTTGCCGGGCCGGTCGCCGGTCTCCTCATCGGGGCCGTCTACGCTGTACGGCGCCCGCGGCGCCCCGGAGTGCAGCTCATCCAGGCGTTCATTCAGGGCATGGGCGAGGATGTCGCGCTGGAGGGCGGGCAGTGCCATCGCGCCGTGGATGTAGGCCTCGATCTCGAACTGTCCGGCGTGGCCACCGAGCGTAAAGTACCGCAGCCACAGCTCCTCAATACTGACGTCGGCGTGGCGCAGCGAGTCGGCGAATCGCCGCCGCTGCTCGCTCTCCTCGTCACCCAAGGCCATGCCGTCGTCCTGCGCTCAGTTTTCGAAGGGACTGGCCGCAGCCAGCAGTTCTGCCGCGACCAGGGCAAGGGGCTTCCCTGCCTGCCGCGACAGCATCATCAAATCCCGGAGGGCCACTTCATCGTTGGTTCCATTCCGGGCCATCAGCAGGCCCTTGGCCATGCTGATTGTGTCCCTCTGCGCAAGGGACTCCTGCAACCGGTCACTCAGCGTCCGGGCAGCCTCCCGGGCGTGGGTGTGGATGACAAAGAGCGTCGCCTGTTCGGCAAAGAGTTCAGCCAATCGGATCGTGCCGTTTCCTGCAAACTGGCCGCCGTCCGAGTACACCTTGACGGCTCCCAACGCAAGACCGCCGGACAACAGGGGGCAGCTCACCGAGGACGAAATTCCCAGCGCTGCGGCCGCGGGAGCCCACCGGGACCATCGCCGGTCGGAGGCCATTTCCTCGACCAGGACCGTTTCCCCGCTCGCCCAGGCCGTGATGCACGGGCCTTCCCCCAGCTTGTACTGGAGTGCGTCAGCTTCAGCGACGACGGCATCGGACGCGGCGGTCGTCTGCCGCCGGCCTGAACCGTTGATCAGGCTCACTCCGGCGCCGATCGCGCCGGGAATCGCAGCAGTCGCGGCGTCCGTAATCAGCCGGAGGGCGTGGCCCACCGTTTCTTCCGTCAGCAGCAGCCTCGTGGCCCGGGCAAAAACGGCAGTGATCTCGTCAGCCAGCGGCAGTTCGGCGCTCATCTTCACCTCAGAAGTCCATACCGGCAGGTCGCCAGCCGGCGCGCATCGCCGCAGGATCCAAGCATACGGCGGGCCGGCCGGGGCGGCCTATATTCACTGTCCCCCCCGCACGGCGTATTGTCGCGAGTAGCTGGATCACGGCCCGGACGGGTCCGGGGTGCGCTATTTGGGTTGCGGGCGATCAAGAGTCCGCAGCCGCTGAGCCGGCGCGTCTCCAACACCCGAGCAGCTGCAAGACCTCCTGCTGGAAAGTCCCGGGTTCACCGAATTCCTCCTGGGCCTGACCACCGTCTCCGCGACCCGTCTCGGCGGGTCCGAGCCGATGCTGTGCGCCATCACGGTGGAACGGGACGGCACTCCGGCCACCGTCGCCAGCAGCGGCGAGGACGCGAGACTGCTGGATGAGAAGCAGTACGCGTTCGACGACGGCCCCTGCCTCACGGCCCTGCGGCATGGCACCACAGTTCTGGTTCCTGATGTGGCGGCTGACGACCGCTGGGAGCACTACGCCTCCGCGGTCTCCGGTGAGGGCATCGTGTCGGTCCTGGCCGTACCGATCGCCACGGATCCGGGTGCAGCCGCAGCGATGAACTGCTACGCACGCTCGAAGGGCGTTTTTGACAGCACCACCGTTGCGGAGGTGGAGCGCCATGCCACGTCCATCTCGCGGATTCTGCGGCTGGCGCTCAAGGTCCACCCCCCGGAAATCTATCCCGAGCATCTCCGCTCCGCCTTGAAATCCCGGGCCATTGTTGACGCCGCCGTCGCTCTGGTCATGGTCCAGAACCGGTACAGCAGGGAACGGTCCATGGAGCTGCTGCACCTGGCCGCCAGGGCCACGGACACGAAGCTCCACACGATTGCCGCGGACATTCTGCGGGGAGTCGCTCTACCCGCGGCGGACCCCCGCAATAGGATGGAAAAAGCCGCCGCTCTATTGCAGCGCGCGACCAGGAATTGGGGGAACCATGCGGGACAGCCCCGCCCTTTCATCTACGTGGCACAGCATCGCCGTCAGCGGCAGTACGCTGCTGGATCTCGTGCTGGACAGCACCGAAGCAGGATCCAACGTTGACTACTTCCTGGCCAGACTGGCCCGGCTGGCGGCGGCGGAGCTGTCCCGCCCGGAACGCGAGGTGACGTGCGGAATCACCGTCACCGTGCGGAATCACCGTCACCAGGCGGAAGCAGCCGCCGGCAGAATGGGGCAGCACCGGAGAGGGGTCCGCCAGCACCCTCAAGGTCCCCCTGGTGCTCGACGGTGAGAACTCCGCCGTCGTCAGTCTCTACTCGGCGCGGAGCGCGGCATTTTCCCCGGACGACATGGAGCAGGCGCGGCGGTTCGGCGCCGACGCCTCGCGGGCACTGCTTCTGGCCTTGAGGATCTCCCAGCTCCGGGAATCCCGGGACGACATCGCCGCCGCCATGCAGTCCCGGACCATCATCGACCTTGCCATCGGGGCGATCATGGCCCAGAACCGGTGCGGGCGCGAAGCCGCCTTCAAGATCCTCCGGAATACCTCCAACAACAGGAACATGAAGATCCGCGACGTCGCAGCAGCAGTCGTGGCGTCCATCGCCGGCGATACCGACATCACGGCACGATTCGAGGACTGATGTCACGCGGGACCAGGGAGGACACAGTGGAAGATCCCTACGATCTGGAACGGTTCGTCACGGCCCAGGACTCGGGCGGAACCTTCCGGCACGCCCTCGACGAGCTCCACGGCGGTTCCAAGCGCAGCCACTGGATGTGGTTTGTTTTTCCGCAGATCGCCGGGCTCGGGCAGAGCCCGACGGCCCGGAAGTATGCCGTGACCTCGCTGGATGAGGCGCAGGCCTATCTGCTGCACCCCGCACTCGGTCCTCGGCTGGTCGAATGCGCCAGGGCTGTGGCCGGTCTCGAAGGGCGCACGGCGGGGCAGATCTTCGGCGGCATCGATGAGCGGAAACTGCACTCCTCGATGACCCTCTTCCTCCGGGCCGACCCCCGGGCGGGTGTCTTCCAGGAGGTCCTGGCGAAATACTTCGACGGGCTGCCCGACGCGGCCACCGACCGGCTCCTTGGCAGCGGCCAGGCGGACCCAGCTACTCCCCCGGCACCGCCAGCGCAGTAATCATCCGTTCCATGCGCGCGACGCCGGCGTACCGCCCGGCGTTATCCGTCACCAAAAGGGGCTCAAACCGGCTGGCGGCGGTCCGCGTCATGGACCGGGCCAGCGCCTCGTTCAGGGGGGTGTCCAGATTCACGCGCATCCCGGGGCTCACCACGCCCAACCCGGCCGCCACCGGGTCCAGCACCGAGACCGGCCGCAGGTGGTCGCCGATCAGTACCACCGACTGAAGCCCGGGGTTCCCGGCGAAGGCCTCCGCGGCGAGCGCGGCAGTCGCGGCTGTCGTCGCGGATTCGAGGACATCGCGAACCACGGCCTTGTGGGTCACCGGCGGCTTCGAGGCGAGGCGGTGGGCCAAATCCAGATCGATGCCCGCCCACGCCGGCGCCGGCCGGGCCAGGCAATACCCCTGCACCAGCGGCACGCCCAGGGAAACCAGCGCATCGAGTTCCTCCAGCCGTTCCACACCCTCGGCCAGGATCCACGCATCCACCCGGCCGGCAAAGGTGCCAAGCATCTCGATCAGGGCACGCTTGGCCTCATCCCGGTCGATATCCTGGACCAGTTCACGGTCGATCTTGATCAGCGAGGGTCGCAACGCCAGCAGGTGCCGCAATCCCGCGTAGCCGGCACCGGCGTCGTCGACGGCGATCAACGCGCCGGCCGCGCGCAGCTGGTTGAGGTCCGGTTCCAGCCCCACGTAGGAGTCGATGGGGGTCTGCTCGGTGAGCTCGACGACGAGGCCGCCCAGGTTTCCCTCGTCCCGCCAGACGCTCCGGATCTCCTCGGTGCTCAGCAGTTCGGGCGAGACGTTGACGGTCAGGAAGCAGTTTGTGGGCAGCGAGGAACGGGCCGCGAGCGCCGTCCGCAGCGCCGCAGACTCCAGCTCCGCGGATCTGCCGTGGGCACGGGCAGCAGAAAACCACACCTCGGGGTTCTTTTCGGCGAAGCCGGGGAAACGTGCGAGCGCTTCATAGCCCACCACCGTGCCACGTGACGTGTCGACGATGGGCTGGTAAGCCGAGGCCAGGCCTTCTCCGCGGCAGGCGGCCGCCAGGAGCTCACCCCAGTCCGGCCCCCTGGCTGCACCGGCAGCGGGAGACGGCCCGCCTGCCGCGGTACTGCTCAACTCACCGGACTGATTGCTTTGTGGACCGACTGGACGAGTTCGGCCGGCAGTTCCACCAGCCCATGCGTGGACGCGGCGTGCGCGGCGACGTTGACCAGGATTTCATCTTCCGTGCTGCAAACCCATCGGGCTTCGCATCCGGGCACTACATCTCCACACGCAAACGATTTCACTAAGGCTCCTTATATTCGACGGCGAACTGCACCACCCTACTGCCTTGCGCACAAGGAGGAAGCGATATCCGCCCCGAGACCGCCAGGTGTTTTGGCTGCCGGACGGCCGCGTAGGACCACGTGCCGCGGCGGCCTCCCGAAGGAGACTTCGTTGTCCGTCAGCCAAGGGATGGGTCCGGGCCGAACATCTCCCTGGCAGGCCGGGCGATCGCCTCAGGTCAGCGGGGGCGCGGCGCCGTACGACCTGGGGATCCCATACGGGTTGACTGGCCGGTCCTCATCCAACGAGGACGGCTCCCTGGTGGCGTAGCTCCGCGCGGTTTTCAGGTCGCGGGAGCGTCGGTACAGTCCGAAGCCGAGCGATCCGAGGCCGGCCCGCCAGCAGCGCCAGTCCCAAAACAAAAAGACCCACAGCCCCCGCATCGGCGTTGCCGGAAGCAACGTGGAACAGCGGCGTCGGCAGGACAAAGATGGTGGCAGCCAGGGCAACGCCCCCTGCTGCAATTTGCCATGTTCCCTTGGACATCATGGTTCCCCCTCCAGTGTGTGTCTCATGGTTCAGTAAACCGGAACTCCGGCCGGGGCCGAAGGGCATCCCGGACCATTCGGCGGATCCGGAAACAGGGTATCGACGCAGGGATCGATGCGGAGGACGATTAAAGGGCGCTCACGTTTAAGGAGGTAAGTGATGTGCTATCCGTACGACAGGGATTTCCGGCGGGACATCAAGAAGGATGAATCAAAGGAAACTGAGCCGCGCCCGGAGCCCCGGGCGGAAGCCCCTGACTTCAAGTTTTGGGCGTTCCCCCGCCGCAGCAGGGCATTCACGGTCGAGGAGCCGGCGACAGCTGACCGGACCCGCGAGAAGGTATGACCCGACAGTCAACGGAAGGCTCCTCAATGAGGGGCCTTCCGCCTCTATGAGGGGCAGCCAGGCTGCGGCGTGCGGACGTTCCGAAGAAGGTACGGGAGACTGGAAGTCCACGATCACGAAGGCAGGACCGCATTGATCAATCTCCAGCAGGACGCCGAAGGCTTCATCCGCATGAAGCGGCACTTTCCGGGCAGCACCATCATTTCCGTCACGTTCACCGATGGCTCGTCGGAGGAGTTTTCCGGGCAGCAACTCAACGCGATCTATGACGATGCCCTAGCCGTCTTCCGGGCGGAGAACCACCTGGATGCCAGGGGGTACTCCCGGGCACCGAAAAGGACGGTCCAGCCTGCGAACAAGATCGAGTTCGTCGCGGTGCACCCCGGGATGGCCAAATAGCCGCCCCGGCACCCATTGACACCGCGGATCGGGCGGATTATTCTACAACCAAATGGTTGTAGATGAGCTCCGGGATGCCGACCTTGACCGCCTGTTCCAGGCGTTCGCCGATGCGACGCGCCGGGACATCGTCAGCCGCGTGACCGCCGGCGAGTATTCAGTGTCAAGGCTGGCGGGGCACTACGCCATGAGTTTCGCCGCCGTGCAGAAACACGTGGCGGTGTTGGAGCGCGCCTCCCTCATTACGAAGGAAAAGCGCGGACGGGAGCAGATCGTGCGGGCCCACCACGAAGGCCTGCAAAGGGCCCGACGGCTGCTCGATGAGTACGAAACGATCTGGCGGCAGCGGGCCGACCGGATCGCCGACATTCTCGCCGAGGGATAGGAAGAATTCCGTCATGACCGTTATCAGTTCGCACAAGAATGCCGAAGCCCTGAGCTTCACCGTCGTCGCCGAGTTCGATGCCGGCGTCGATCGCGTGTGGCAGGTCTGGGAAGACCCCCGCCAACTGGAGCGCTGGTGGGGTCCGCCCACCTGGCCCGCAACCTTTGAAAGCCACGACTTCGTGTCCGGAGGTAAGGCCAGCTACTTCATGACCGGGCCCGACGGCGAGAAGAGCCGGGGCTGGTGGCGGTTCACGGCCATCGAGGCTCCGCACCACCTGGAGTTCGACGACGGTTTTGCCGACGAGAACGGCGATCCGAACCCCGACCTGGGCACGAGCCATGCCGTGATGAGGCTTGAGGCAGTCGAGAACCGCACCCGGATGACCATTGTGTCGACCTTTGACTCCGCAGAGGCGTTGGAACAGGTTCTCGCCATGGGCATGGAAGAGGGCATGAAGCAGGCCCTCGGCCAGATCGACGCCATCCTCGCCGGCTCCAAAGTCGGCTGACGGGCTCCGGCGGCACTATCCGCCGAGGATCTTCGCCTTCTGGGCTCCGAACTCCTGCTCGGTGAGAATCCCCTGCTCCTTCAACGCCGCGAGCTCTTTGAGCTGCTCGATGGCGTCGTTGGAGATTCCGCCGGCGGCAGCCGGAGGCGGGGGCGGCGGCGGCTGCTGGTACGCAGCCTGCTGCTGCTGGCCCATTTGTTGGTCGTAGGCCCGCTGCTGCTTCGCCGCGGTCGCGGCGTCCTGGCGTCGAGGGCTTCGAGTGCTGCCATCACGTCCGGCGCAGGGATCCGCGTGCTCGCACCCCGTCGAAGTACGAGAACGCCTCCGCAGGACCACCAGGGTCGGTGAGTTCAAGCACCTCGACCGCACCGTCCTCGTCCCTCGACGAGCCGTACGAGTTCTTCACTCGCCCGTCCGGTCAGTCCTGCCATGGGGAACTCGAGGAGCACAAAGTCGACCGGCCCGTGGGCCTCGGTCTCCGGTGTGGTTGTCACTGGCTTTCCTCCATTCAGATTCGAGCGCGCTGTCCGGCGCGTTCGTTTAGGTGTGGACGTCGCGTGCCGGGCGGTCACCACCCGCGTGGGGTGATACCCGAGGCAGGGCGCCAGCGGGCCGCGGGTCAGTCCGCTTCTGTCGTCAAGGGGATCTTGAGACCACTACAGCGCCAACGCGCGGTCGCCGCATCATCCCTTTCGGCTGAGCCCACAGGGGCAACGCTTACGACGCCGGACTCGTGGCAGGGTGCCTGATGGCCCCTCCAGTCACGCCGCGGTTCCCTCCACCTGGGCTTTGATGCCTGCCAGCATCGCCTCGCCGTCTTTCTCGCTCCGATTCATGATCAGCGCCTCGACCGGCGGGCCGACCAGCGGGACCGGAAGGTGCCACTCGGCGTCGACCGTCAGCTTTGTTCCGCCGCCGTTGGCCTCGCACGTGAATGTGAAGGTCGGGCCGGCAGAGGACTTCGCGAGGATGCGCTGGCTGGGGACGACCCTGGTGAACTCGATGGTTCCTTCGCGAAGTCCGCCGCTGTGAGCGGGTCTATGCCTCGCACAGTAGACAGCGCACGCAGACCTCAACATGGGAGAAGGTCACGCCGAAGCGCGAAGACTTTCGATGCGCGACGGCGTGCTCCTGAAGCCCGCGGGCAGCCCCACCCCCGCAGGGCAAAGAAAAAGCCTCCGGAACCTGTTGGTTCCGGAGGCTTTTCCAAGGGTGGCAGATGAGGGATTCGAACCCCCGTAGGCGTTGCCAGCTGATTTACAGTCAGCCCCCTTTGGCCGCTCGGGTAATCTGCCGAACTTCAAAAGAAGATCACTCGCGGCCTCCGTGTTCAGAACGCCTGTTTCCAGTCCGTTCCGCTTCCAGTAACCGCGGGCAAGACAACTTTACAGAACTTCCGCCGAAGAATCGAATCGGTGCGTTGTGGCCCTGAAAAGCCCGGAAACTCAGGCCTCCCCGAGGATCCGGCCAGCGAGTTTGGACTCGAACTTCGCGGCCTGCTCCGCCGTGACCTGGTTCAGCTGGACGGCACGGGCCAGGTCCGCATGGACGCCGTCGAGCCTCGAGGAGGCATCCGCAGCCGGGCTGAAGATGATCGAGGCTGCCAGTGTTGCCGCCGCCACCGACGTCGCGGCTGCGGCAATGCCACCGGCGGCAGCTACGGTGGAGCGGATGACGTACCGGACGGCCTGGTTCTGCATGAGCTGTACCTTTCGAGCGACTCTTCCAACTCATGCAACTGTGCCGTGCGAAACTTCGTTCCCGCCCTGACCCAGCTTTGAGCGGACTGTGAACGGGACAATGCCCCGCCGGCCTTCATATCGGGGGCATCCGTATTAGGCTGGATGGCAGATGCTTCAGCCCGTCACCGGGCCCCCCAACCACCAGGAGGACAGTTATGGCAGGCGAATCGACGTTCGACGTCGTCAGCAAGGTCGACAAGCAGGAAGTCGCCAACGCGCTGAACCAGGCGCAGAAGGAACTGGTCCAGCGCTACGACTTCAAGGGCGTCGGGGCCGAGGTCGATTTCAGTGGCGAGAAAATCCTCATGAAGGCCAACTCCGAAGAGCGTGTTCTGGCCGTCCTGGACGTGCTCCAGTCCAAGCTGATCCGCCGCGGCATCTCGCTGAAGTCCCTGGACACCGGCGAGCCCTACGCGTCCGGCAAGGAGTTCCGCCTCGAGGCCACCATCAAGGAGGGCATCGAGCAGGACCTGGCCAAGAAGATCAACAAGCTGATCCGGGATGAGGGGCCCAAAGGCGTCAAGTCCCAGATCCAGGGCGACGAACTCCGTGTCTCGTCCAAGTCCCGCGATGACCTGCAGGCCGTCATGGCGCTGCTGAAGGACTTTGACGAGGCCGACCTGCAGTTCGTGAACTTCCGCAGCTAGGCTCTCTCTCCGCGGCGCAGATTTCCTCACGCTGCGCAAACGGGCTGTCGCACCGGGTATTCCCGGGTCGACAGCCCTTCCGCGTGTCACGAGTCCGCAGGCGCGTCGCCAGGACTTTTGCGCGTCGCCAGCCCCGGGGCCAGCGGACTAGCCCAGCTGCCGGCCGGCCATCCGCTCGAGCCGGCCGATCCGTTCGCTCATCGGCGGGTGCGTCGAGAACATTTTCGCGACCCCGCCGGCGCGGAACGGGTTCGCGATCATCAGGTGAGAGGCGTTGACCAACCGCTGGTCCTGTGGCAGCGGCGCCAGCTGCACGCCCTGCTCAATCTTGCGCAAGGCGGAGGCGAGCGCCAGCGGATCTCCCGTGAGCTTGGAACCGTCCTCGTCGGCGTCGAACTCCCTGGTGCGGGAGATGGCCATCTGGATCAGCGAGGCAGCAAACGGTGCGAGGAGGGCCATGGCGATCGCGGCGATCGGGTTGGCGTTGCGCCGGTCCCCCCGCCGCCGAAAATCAGGAACATCTGCGCCACCGAGGTGATGACCCCGGCGACGGCGGCAGCCACCGAGGCGGTCAGGATGTCCCGGTTGTACACGTGCATCAGCTCGTGGCCCAGCACGCCGCGGAGTTCCCGGGCGTCGAGCAGCCGCAGGATGCCTTCGGTGCAGCACACCGCCGCGGTTTGCGGGTTCCGTCCGGTCGCGAAGGCGTTCGGGGCCATCGTCGGCGAGAGGTAGATCCGGGGCATCGGCTGCTGCGCCGCGGCGGAGAGTTCCCGGACAATCTGGTGGAGCTGGGGCGCCTCGGCCTCCGTCACGGGATAGGCCTGCATGGACCGGATGGCGATTTTGTCACTGTTCCAGTAGCCGTACGCCGTCGTGGCGACGCCGATCAGGGCCATGATCCAGATCGGTGCGGCACTGCGCATACTCGAAGCCATGAGCGCGCCAAGGCCCAGCAGCACCGCCCACAGCACGCCGAACAGCGCGGCGGTCTTCAGTCCGTTGTGATGCTGATGCACTGTTCCTCCAGAAGTCGTCCCAATATCGACCCACACAAGAAAAACGTCCCGCTAGGGCACGGGGTGCCGCGCGTCATACTCCAGGAAGCCCGACTGCCAGTGCGCCACGCTCCAGGCCACCGCGATGCACAACAGACCGCCCAGAAGCAGGACCCAGCCTTCACTCAGAATCTTAGTCCCACCGCCCGCCAGCATGTCCCCCACCCTGGGGCCGCCCGCCACCACCACAATGAACACGCCCTGCAACCGGCCGCGGAGGTGGTCCGGCGCCGAGGCCTGCAGGATGGTGGTGCGGAAGACAGCGCTGACGGAGTCGGCGATTCCGGCCAGCCCGCAGCACAGGGCCGCGGGCAGCAGCCACCACGTCACGCCGCCGGCGCCGGCGTTCCCGGCGAGGACGACGACGAGGCCGAAGCCGGCAATGGAGGCGCCCCAGCCCATCACGGACCAGACGACGGCGGTCCCCTGCCGTCGCACCGCCCCCAGCGGCCCGGAGAAGAGGCCGGCCAGGAACGCGCCGACAGCGGTGGAGGCCAGCAGGATCCCCACGGTTGTTTCACCGCCGCCGATCATCACGGCACCAATCGCCGGCAGGAGCGCCCGGGGCTGGGCGAAGATCATGGCGACGAGGTCGATAATGAAGGTCATCCGCAGGTTGGGCCGTGTGCCCAGGAAGCGGAAGCCCTCGACGACGGACCGCAGTCCCGCCGGCCGCGCATGTTCCCCGGGCGGCATGGCGGGCAGCATCAGCAGGGCCCACAGGGCGAAGACGAAGGTGCCGACGTCGATCGTGTAGGTCCAGGCGAAGCCGACGGTGGCCACCAGAAGCCCGGCCAGCAGGGGCCCGGCCGTCAGGGTGAGGCCGAAACTGATCATGCTCAGTGCATTCGCGGCCGGCAGGAGCTCCCTGCGGACCAGCACCGGGATGATGGCGCTGCGGGCTGGCTGGTTGATGGCCTGGGCGCCGCTCTGCACCGCGATCAGGACGTACAGCAGCCAGACATTTCCCAGCTGCAGCCAGGCCTGCAAGGCAAGGCAGGCGGTGGTCAGCCACAGCACCGAGGAGGCGAGCAGGGCCACCTTGCGGCGGTCATGGGCATCGGCGATGGAGCCGCCGAGCAGTCCGCCGAAAACCAGCGGGACGAGGGCGAAGATGCTCAGCAGTCCGACGTACAGGCTGTCCTGGGTGAGCCGGTAGACCTCCAGGCTCACGGCAACGAGAGTCAACTGGCTGCCCAGGGCGGCGACGGCGGATCCCAGCCACAGGCGGCGGAACGCCGGACTCTCGCGCAAGGGCGTGATGTCCGCCAGATATTTCCCCACCCGGACACTCTAGCGGCGGCGGAGCGGCCGGTGATCCAGGTGAGTGGCGCGCGCAGGGTGACGTGAGCCCGCGTAACATGCCCGCCCTTATTATGATCGAATCATAATAGGTGCTTGAATGGTGGCATGACGGATTCGACGGGCACCCACGAAGCATGGGCCGCGGCCCTGCGTGCCCACGGCCGACGGGTGACCAAACAGCGGCTGGCTGTGCTCACCGCCGTCGAGCATCACCCGCATTCCCCCGCCGAGCACATCCTCGCCGCCGCCCGCCAGGCGCTTCCCGAGCTGACCGCACAGTCCGTCTACGTGGTCCTGGGCGACCTGACCGACCTGCAGATGCTGCGCCGCTTCGAGCCCCCGCACTCCCCCGCCCTCTATGAAACGCGGGTGGGCGACAACCACCACCACGCCGTCTGCATCAGCTGCGGCCGGGTGGAGGACGTCGAATGCGCCGTCGGCCACGCCCCCTGCCTCACGCCGCACTGGGGTGGGAACTCCCAGCCGATGACCATCCAGATCGCCGATGTGCTGTACCAGGGCATCTGCCAGGACTGCCAGCGCACCCAACAACTTCCCGCCACATCTGAAGTGCAAGTAATCAACAAAGGAGAATGATGACTGCGAACCTTTCCGCGCCCATCCCGCACACCGCGACCACGACCCAGACCGGGGCGCCGGTCGCGTCCGACGAGCACTCGCTGACCGCCGGTGCCGACGGGGCTACCGCGCTGCACGACCGCTACCTGGTCGAGAAGCTCGCACAGTTCAACCGCGAGCGGATCCCGGAGCGCATTGTGCACGCCAAGGGTGGTGGCGCCTTCGGCACCTTCACGGTGACCGGCGACGTGTCCCGCTACACCCGCGTGGCTGCCTTCCAGCCGGGCGCCCAGGTTGGCACGGCCATCCGCTTCTCCTCCGTGGCCGGCGAGCAGGGCTCCCCGGACACCTGGCGCGACGTCCGCGGCTTCGCGACCCGCTTCTACACCCCTGAGGGCAACCTGGACATCGTGGGCAACAACACCCCCGTGTTCTTCATCAAGGACGGCATTAAGTTCCCGGACTTCATTCACTCGCAGAAGCGCCTGCCGGGCTCCGGTCTGCGTGATGCCGACATGCAGTGGGACTTCTGGACGCTCTCCCCCGAATCCGCCCACCAGGTCACCTACCTCATGGGTGACCGCGGCTTGCCCCGCTCCTGGCGCGAGATGCACGGTTTCTCCTCCCACACGTACCTGTGGACGAACGCCGCAGGCGAACGCTTCTGGGTCAAGTACCACTTCCGCTCCAACCAGGGCGAGCACAACATCACCAACGAACAGGCTGAGCAGCTTGCCGGCGCCGACGCCGACTACTACCGCCGCGACCTGTACGAGGCCATCGCCGAGGGCAACTTCCCCAGCTGGGACCTGCACGTCCAGGTCATGCCGTACGAGGACGCCAAGACCTACCGCTTCAACCCGTTCGACCTGACGAAGGTCTGGCCGCACGCGGACTACCCGCTGGTCGAGGTGGGCCGCTTCGAGCTGAACCGCAACCCGGAGAACTTCTTCGCCGAGATCGAGCAGATCGCCCTGTCTCCCGCGAACGTCGTTCCGGGCCACGACATCTCGCCGGACAAGATGCTGATGGCACGCGTGTTCTCCTACCCGGATGCACACCGCTACCGCGTCGGCACCAACTTCAACGAGCTGCCAGTCAACCGCCCGGTCTCGCCGGTGAACAACTACTCGCAGGACGGCTCGCTGCGCCACGGCTACAAGCCGGCAACGGCCCCTGTCTACGCCCCGAACTCCTTCGGCGGCCCTGTGGCCGACCCGGCCCGCGCCGGTGAAGGTTCCTGGGAGTTCGACGGCGCCCTGGTCCGCACCGCAGCGACCCTGCACTCCGAGGACAGCGACTTCGGCCAGGCCGGCACACTGTACCGCGACGTCTTTGACGAGGCAGCCAAGGCCCGTTTCCTGGACACCATCACCGGTGCCGTGGGCGGCGTGAAGAACGCCGCCGTCAAGGAACGCGCCATCCAGTACTGGACCAACGTCGACGCCGAACTCGGCGCCAAGCTGCGGGCCAACCTGGGTGCAGGCCAGGTCGAGTCGGACGCTGAGGCCGCCAACAAGTTCTGATCTTTCCCGCGCTTGCCCGCGCTTTCCCGCTTTGCTGAAACTCCCCGCTACGGATCCCCGTGGCGGGGAGTTTTGCGCTTTTCCACATGGCCGCCGAACCCGCTCGCCAGGACGCAGGCGGTGTCCCTACGATCCCTTTATGGACACATTTGAAGGCATCCCGTTTGAAGGCATCCCGGATGCCGCCTTCCGGTTCTATGCAGACCTTGAACGCAACAACAACCGCGACTGGTGGCTGGAGCACAAGGCAACCTACGACTCCGCGGTGAAGGTGCCGCTGACTCTGCTGCTTGCCGAGCTGGAAACGTCCTTCGGTGCGGCCAAGCTCTTCCGGCCGAACAGGGACATCCGGTTCTCACTGGACAAGTCGCCCTACAAGACTGCCCAGGGCGCGTTCGCCTCAACTGCCGAGGGTGTGGGGTTCTACATCCAGCTCAGCGCCGACGGCCTCCTCATCGGAGGCGGCTGCCACACCCATACGCCTGCCCAGCTGACACGTTATCGAAGCGCCGTCGATGCACCGGCCAGCGGCGAGGCCCTGCAGGGGATCGTTGAAGCCATCGAGGCGGCCGGCTTTGCGGTGGAGGGCGACAGCCTCAAAACGGTTCCTCGCGGCTTCGACAAGGACCATTCCCGGGCGGAGCTCCTCAAGCACAAGTCCCTCACCGCAGGTGTCAACGTGGGCCAACCCGGCTGGCTCGCGACCCCCGGTGCGGCCGCTGAAGTGGCCCGGCGGTGGGAGGAGCTGAGGCCCCTGGTCGACTGGATCGGCCGCCACGCCGCGCCTTGACCGGGAGCGGCCTGGGTCCGGCCCGCCAGATGCGTCTGTCAGGCGCGCGGGTCAGATGTGCTGGCCGTCGGCGGCCAGGCGCCGGTCCAGGTTGTCGAAGAAGACCATCAGCATCAGGTCGAAGGCCTCACTGGCCTCCTCGGGCTGGTTGTTCACCACGAAGTCGAACTGCAGCCCGTAAAAGGCGGCAGTAAAGAGGCGGGCGTCGATGTCGGCGAATCCCTCCCGGATGCCCTGGAGCATGAGCCAGTCACGGGCTTTCTCATGCAGCACCCTGAAATGCTCCTGCGCCGTTCCCCGCGGTGACTCGGCCACGATGTCCTGCGCCGTGGCCTCGAACTCAAGCCTGGCCAAGTGCCGGTTGCGCTGCGCCATGGTCCAACGCCACGACTCCAGCAGGAATGCCCGCCACGCTTCCCTGTCGATGTCTTTCACATCCGTGGCCCGGATGCTGTCCAGCCGGGATTCGATGGTGCGGATGATCTCGTTCACCAGCTCCTCGCGGTGGCCAAAATGGTACACGAGCACGTAGCTGCTGACCCCCAGCCCCTCGGCCAGGCTCCGGAAGGTGAGGTCCGCGAGGGTCTTGTCCATCAGGTAGTCCAGAATGGCGGCCAGCAGCTCTGCCTTGCGTTCAGGTCGTGCTGGGCGGGCCATGATTCCATCATAGGGAGCATAACGGGCAGCCAGCGATACAGGTCTGATCGATGTTGCAACCTCCAACAAGAACACCCCGCCATGGATGATCAGAGGCGGAGTGTTTTGTTGCTGGCGTTAGCTGTTAGGCGACGCCCGCGTCCGTGGCGGCTGCCGGCGTCGGGCGTGCTGCGGGCCCTCCCGCAGCAGCCGGGCGGTGCCCCTTTTTAGCGAGCTGGATCTGTTCGTAGACGTGGTGGCGCAGTTCGGTGAAGCGCGGCAGCGAACGGGTCTCCAGCTGGTCGCGGTCGGCGGGCAGGTCAATGGTGATGTCTTCCTGCACGACTGTCGGGGAGCTCGAGAGGATGATGACCCGCTCGCCGAGGTACACGGGTTCGTCGATGTCGTGCGTGACGAAGAGGACAGTGATGCCCAGCTTCTTCCACACGGTGCGGATCAGGTCCTCCAGGTCGGCCCGGGTCTGGGCGTCGACGGCCGCGAATGGCTCATCCATCAGCAGGACCTCGGGCTGGTAGGCGATGGCGCGGGCAATCGCCACGCGCTGCTGCATGCCTCCCGAGAGCTGCCAGGGGTAGGACCGCGGGACGTGGGACAGGCCCACGGCCTCGAGGGCGTCATCCACGAGCCGGTCGCGTTCGGCCTTGGGGACACCCTGGTTTTTCAGCGGCAGCTCCACGTTGTCCCGGACGCGCATCCACGGAAACAGTGAGCGTCCGTATTCCTGGAAGACCACGGCCATCTTCTTGGGCGGACCCACCACGCGCTTGCCGTCCAGCAGCACTTCGCCTTCGGTCGGGGCCATTAACCCGGAGATGCACTTCAGTAGCGTGGTCTTGCCGGAACCGGAGGGCCCCACCAGGCAGGCGAGTTCGCCCGCGCGCAGGTCGAAGGTGAGGTTCCGTGCGGCCTCCACGTCGCCGCCGTCGGTCTGATACACCTTTTTCAGCCCGCGGACGGAGGACGAGGCGAACATTTCGGAGATGACCATCAGGATCAGCCCGAGGGACATGGACTGGCGGACGCCGGCCATGATCTGGGGGCTGGCGGACGGCAGCACGAGGTACCGGACGCGGGCCCAGCCGTCGATGCCGTAGGTGTGAGTGGAATCGGAGAGCACCGGGTCGACGGCGCGGACACCCTCGATCGTGTTCAACAACACCGGTCAGAGACAGCCGGAAATGATAACGACGACCTTCATGGAGTCGGTAATGCCCATGAGCAGCATCAGCACCGGCACCAGGACCGGAGGCGGGATGGCGCGGAAGAACTCCAGCGTCGGTTCCAGCAGCGCCCGGAGCCACCGGATGGATCCGATCAGGACTCCGCCGACGACGCCGATCACGATCGCTGCGACGACGCCCACCACGAGCCGCCAGATACTGGGCAGGACGTCCGTGAAGAAACGCTCGCCAAACCAGACCTCGCCGAACGTTTTGACCAGGTTCGCCGGGGTGGGAACGAAGAAGTTGGTCGTCCCCAGGGTGGCGGCCCACCAGATCAGAACCAGCAGCACCGGCAGGCCCAGGAGGTAGCCGAGATTCTTCAGAATTTTCATACGATCACCTCGGAGCGGACCGACGAGTGCCAGGCCAGGGTCTTCTTCTCGATAAAGCGCATCAGCATATTGATCAGGACTCCGATCAGGCCGGTGGCGAGAACCAGGGCATACATGCCGGAGATGGCGCCGCCGGACTGGGCCAGTGCGATTCCCCGGCCGAGTCCCGGGGATCCGATCACGAGTTCGGCCGTGATCGCCAGCACCAGCGCCACCGCTCCGGATCTGCCAGAAGGCCGCGTAAACGATCAGCAGCAAAGAGGACTCGATCTTCACGCCGAAAAGCAACACGGCAAGCGGGATCAGGGCGACCGACGGGATCGGGCGCAGGAACTCGATGGTGGAGTTGGTAGCCTTCCGCAGGAAGTTGCTGGAGCCGATGACGAAGCCCAGCACCACGGCCGCCACCACGGGGATCAGAAGACCCAGGAACCAGGCCTTCATTGTTTCGCCCACGGAAACCCAGAAAGCCGTGAGTCCAAAGTCAGCAACCAGTGCGGCAATGACCTCGCTGGCTGGCGGCAGGTAGCGCGGGTCAATGATGCCCAGCCGGGGAATCATCTCCCAGGTCAGCAGGAAGCCGAGGATCCCGGCGAGGCCGAGCAGCTGCTTTGTTGGTATTTTTCGCACCTTCCGGTGGTGCCGCTCCGTACTCGGGGCGGCACCACCGGAGGTCAGGGTTGTTGAACTCACGGGAGGAGTTCGCCGGCGTTCGGAGCTTTGGTCAGCGTGCCGTACTTGGCGGCTGCGTCGCCGAGGGTTTTGAAAGCATCCTGGTTGAATTCGACCCGGTATCGCGGCAGCACGATCTTGGCCCGGGCATCAGCGTCGATCTTTGTGTAAGTGCCCACGATGTCGCGGACTTCCTGCGGGTGCTGCTGCGCGTATTCGAGCGACTTGTTCATGGCACGGGTGAACTTCTGGGTGAGCTCAGCCTTGCCCTTGATGGTGTCTGACTTGGTGAAGAAACCGGCGATGTCGAGCTCCGGGCTCATCTCCACGAAGTTCCAGGAAACCACCTTGCCGCCTTCGGCCACGGCCGTGGAAAGGAAGGGCTCGAGGATCCACGCCGCGTCAACCTGCTTGTTGGCCAAGGCCGCCGGGGCGTCCGGGAATGCTACCTCGACGAACTTCACACTTTTGGGGTCCCCGCCGTCCTTCTCGACTACCGACTTGATGGTGGTGTCGCCGATGTTGGAAGGATTGTTCACGGAAACGGTCTTGCCGGCGAGGTCTTTCGCGGTCTTGATGTCCGACCCTGCAGGAACGACGACGCCGCCGATGTCCTTGCCTTTTTCGCCGGTGGTGGACGCACCATTGGCCACGAACTTCAGGTCAAGTCCCTTGTCCTTGGCAACCATGACCGAGATCAGGTTGGAGAAGGCGAAGTCGAAACTTCCGCTGACAATGCCCGGAACGATCGCCGCGCCGCCGGTTGCCGTCTGGATGTCCAGCTGGAGACCTTCTTCTTTGAAGAAGCCCTGCTTGTCGCCGAGGTAAATGGGGGCGCAGTCGACAATCGGAATGTTCGCCCTTCGAACATAAGTTCAAATTTAGTCTTATCTAAAGAGGGAGTGAGGTCAACCACATTCGGACCATCGTTACAGCTATGAGACGGGCCATCCGGATGTGCCCTCTACCGCAGAAGTCGCCGGAGTAGGCCCAAACACCAACGCGGGGTCACATATCGCCCATCCCGGGGGTCGGGATGGGCGATATGTGACCCCGCGTTGGGGTTAATTGTTGGGGCTCGCTAGGAGCGGGTGAGGGTGGCGTCGAGCCCGGCGTCCTCCGCCGCGGCCCCGTTCTGTAGGGCGGCCCCGGACCCAGCCTGGGCGGCGGGCTTGTCGCCGTGCCCATTGACGGAAGCCTTTGCCTCGGCGAATTTCTCGTTCAGGCGGGAGTGCCGCTGGCCGTAGGAGAAGTAGATGACCACGCCGATCACGAGCCACACGGCGAAGAAGATCCAGGTCTCCACGGCCAGGTTGGTCATGAGGTAGAGGCACAGGACGGCGGAGACAATCGGCAGCACCTTGCCGAACGGCACCCGGAAGGCGGGCTTAAGGTCCGGACGCTTCTTGCGCAGCACCAGGACTCCGATGCTCACCGTCACGAACGCGGACAGCGTGCCGATGTTGATCATTTCTTCGAGCAGGTCCACGTTGGTGAGGCCGGCGACAACCGCCACGGCGGCACCGCAGATGATCTGGAGCCGGACCGGCGTCGCACGGATGGTGCTGGTCTTGGACAGTGAGCGGGGCAGCAGGCCGTCGCGGCTCATGGCCAGCACGACGCGGGAGAGGCCCATCAGCAGCACCATGATCACGGTGGTCAGGCCGACAAGCGAGCCGAAAGCAATGACCTTGGCGGCATCATTGTTGCCCACGGCCTCGAATGCCGTGGTGAGGGTGGGGTTTTTGGCCTCGGCCAGCTTCGTGTAAGAGACCATGCCGGTCAGCGCGAGGGACACCAGGATGTAGAGCACCGTGACGACGGCCAGGCCGCCGAAGATGCCGCGCGGCAGCGTCTTCTGCGGGTTCTTGACCTCCTCGGCCGAGGTGGCCACAACGTCAAAGCCGATGAAGGCAAAGAAGACCAGCGCGGCGCCGGCGAAGATGCCGAGCGTGCCGTACTGCGCCGGGGCAGCGCCCGTGAGGAAGCCGAAGAAGGACTGCTTCATAACGTCGGCGACGCCCGTGCCGCCGGTCGGCTCGGAGGTGGGCACGAACGGGGCGTAGTTCTCGAACTTCACGTAACTGAAGCCCACCACGATCACAAAGAGCACGACGGCGATCTTGATCAGCGTGAAAACGTTGCCGACGCGGGCGGACAGCTTTGTCCCCAGCACCAGCAGCACGGTGAACACGGCGACGATAAGGAACGCACCCCAGTACAGGTCCACACCGCCCAGGGCGATCGACGGCGGGATGTCCACGCCCATCAGCGCGAACACCTTGCTGAGGTAGATGCCCCAGTACTTGGCGATCACCGCGCCGGCGGTGAACAGCTCGAGGATGAGGTTCCAGCCGATGATCCAGGCCAGCAACTCGCCCATGGTGGCGTAGGTGAAGACGTAGGCGGAGCCGGCAACGGGAATGGCCGTGGCGAACTCCGCGTAGCACATGATGGCCAGGGCACACGTGACGGCGGCAATGGCGAAGGAAAGGGTCACGGCCGGGCCGGCGAAGTTTGCTGCCGCCTTGGCGCCCACCGAGAAGATGCCGGCGCCGACAGCAACGGCGACGCCCATGATCATCAGGTCCCAGGAGCTGAGCGAGCGCTTCAGCTTACGTCCGGGTTCTTCGGCGTCCGACATGGACTGCTCGATCGATTTGGTCCGGAATAAGTTCATAGCAAAGTCCATAATCTCGGTAGCTTGGTGGAAACAGACCTATCCATAGTAGTGTCCATCCACTGGACGGCTATTTTTGTCCCACATAGTGAGACGGGAAAAGCGGGCCGCGCAGGTTGCCCTGCACGGCCCGCTCGTGAACCATTTGCCCGCTTCTGAACCCTCCAGACTCGGCCAGACCCGCTAGACCGGCCAGTCCATCAGCTTGGACCGGATCAGGAAGCGCTTGCCTTCCGGCGCTTCCACCGAGAACCCGCTCCCCCGGCCGGGAACAACATCCACGGTCAGGTGGGTGTGGCTCCAGTAGTTGAACTGCTCCTTCGACATCCAGAACTCAATGGGCTGCGGCTGCAGCCCGTCGGAAATGTCGAACAGGCCCAGTTGCACGTCCGAGTCCCCGGTGATGAACTCCCCGGCGGGGTAGCACATCGGCGAGGATCCGTCGCAGCAGCCGCCGGACTGATGGAACATCAGCGGACCGTGCTGCAGCCACATCTTGCGCAGCAGCTCCACCGACTCCGGGGTGAGCGCCACCCGGGAGAAGTCCTCCCCGGGAACGGTCACGGCGGCGTCGAGCTTGGTCTGGGGCATCAGAGTCCTTTCTTTGTCAGTACTTGATGACAACGCGGCCGTCGATCCTGGCGTGCTTCATTTCGTCGAGCACGGCATTCACGTCGGAGAGCTCCCGGGTGGAGACGGTGGGGTGGATCTTGCCCTGGGCGTAGAAGTCCAGGGCCTCCTCCAGGTCCTGCCGCGTTCCCACGATGGAACCGCGGACGGTCAGGCCCTTGAGCACAATCTCAAAGATCGGTGCCGGGAAGTCACCCGGCGGCAGGCCGTTGAACACAATCGTTCCGCCGCGGCGGGCCATCCCGATCGCCTGGCCGAATGCTGACGGGTGCACTGCCGTGACCAGGACTCCATGGCAACCTCCGGTTTCGCGCTGGATGACTTCGGCGGGATCTTCATGCAAAGCATTAACGGTCAGCTCGGCACCGTGCTTCTTGGCCAGGGCCAGCTTGTCGTCAGCAATGTCCACCGCGGCAACACGCAGGCCCATGGCAACCGCGTACTGGACGGCGATGTGGCCGAGCCCGCCGATGCCGGAGATCGCGACCCACTGGCCGGGCCGGGCCTCGGTCATCTTGAGCCCCTTGTAGACGGTCACTCCGGCGCAAAGTACTGGGGCCACCTCGACGGGGTCCGAGCCCGCCGGGATCCTGGCCGCGAAACGCGTGTCCACCAGCATGTACTCGCCAAACGAGCCGTCAACGCTGTAGCCGGCGTTCTGCTGCGCTTCACAGAGGGTTTCCCAGCCGGTCCGGCAGTACTGGCAATCGCCGCAGGCTGACCAGAGCCAGGCATTCCCGACGAGGTCTCCGACGGCCAGGTCAGTGACGCCCTCGCCGAGGGCAACGACCTCCCCGACGCCTTCATGGCCTGGGATGAACGGCGGGGTCGGCTTGACCGGCCAGTCGCCTTCCGCGGCGTGGAGGTCTGTGTGGCAGACGCCCGTGGTAAGTACCTTCACGAGGGCCTCGCCCCGGCCCGGCACTGGAACGGGGAGGGTCTGGATCTGCAGGTCCTTGCCGAATTCGGTTACTACTGCGGCCTGCATTGTCGTCGTCGTTGTCGTCGTCATAGCGAAATCCTTGCGTCATCAAACTTGGGTGTAGCTGGAGGGCGTGTGCAGCGTGCCGGCGTCCTTCCGCGCAGGTGCACAAGTGGTACGGGCGGGGGGGGGGGAGGCCGGGGCCGTCCTTCCCTGGTTTGTTGGGTTTTTGAGAAGACAAAGCTGTTTTTTTTTTTGTT